>CAYWQQ010000009.1:1526-7364 GCA_964461005.1 uncultured Muribaculaceae bacterium | reverse complement strand
GGCCTCCTAATATGGCACGCAAGTAATTATAACACACAAATATTAAAATAAAAACAACAAATTATGTTGTTTTATTTAAAAATACTATTTTTTAATTATCTCTTTAATTTTATTGCAAATTTCATCAGAAACTTTATAAATATTAAAACCGATTGGTTTAATATTTATAAAGATATTATTTTGCCATGTTTTTATAATACTAATATCTATTATATCATCGTAATTAATTGTTTTAATTAATTTGCCTTTATTATATACTTCTAATTTACTGCTGAAAAAAACGAATTCTTTTTTGCAGGTAAAATAAAACTTATCCCTATACTTGATCCACTTTTAAATCTTAATAATTCATTCATTTTATACCACCTTTAATATAATTATATACCATAAAACATAAGAACATATATTATTGGTAGCGACGGAGGGGGTCGAACCCACGACCTTCCGGGTATGAACCGGACGCTCTAGCCAACTGAGCTACATCGCCATTTAATAAGCATATTTAATATATCAAAATAATTTAATATAATCAATAGCTTATTTATTTTTTGTTCGATAAAATATACATCTTAAATCATTTTTGTTTTCAATTATTTCTCCATCTTTTGTGGAAGCAACAATTCTTACAGTTGATCCCAAATCACACCAAGAGCTTTTAAAATTATCAATATTATAACCAGCTTGTTCTAATGAATTTAAATCTATTTCAAAAGAAACAACATCAGCAGTTTCCTTTTTAATATCTTCTTTAGAATAATTTTTTCTGAAATATACTTCCCCTAATTCTTTAAATTCAGTCTCTAAAACTGGATATTTAAAGACAGTCAATGACAATATTATATATATTAATCCCATTCCTAAAAGTATTAAAATAAACATTAAATTTTTTTTCATTATATCAATCCTTTGATTATATTTTGTTTCAAAATTTTATTTAGATAAATCATGCACACTTTCCTAAAAAAACATTTTCTATTATTAATAATAATAGCAATTATGTAAACCCTTTAAAATACTATTTCTTTTTTACAAGTTGTATTCCTTCATCAATCATTTCAAAACGTCCATACATTTCATCCATCATTTTTGATAGGCCTAAATTAATGGTGTTTTTTGATATGTTCCCCCATAAAACGATTTTATTGTTATTCGATTTATTCCATTCATCTATTAATTCTTCTTCTGTCACTAGTTTAGTATCAATAAAATCATCTGTTGTTCTATCAAATCCTATTAAATATTTATTTCCCTTTCGATTTATTTTAATTTCACATATCATTGCATAGATGTTACTATCTTTTTTATTTTCTAATATTTCTCCAATACAATATGGCGTTTCATATAGTTTTGAAGACTTCATATTATAATCACATGATGAATCTCTATCATTTATCATGCAAAACCTCCTATATATATATTATAGCATAAATATATTATCTTCATATTCTTTTGAACAAAAAAACTTGTAACAAGTACAAGTTTATTAACTTAGTGGTGCCTTTGTGTGTTCTTATTTGAACTGCTCATTGCTGACAAAACAAGCATATAACAAAATTTTTTAAGCCTATTCCTAATTATTTCCTGGTCAATTTCACGACAAAAAAATGAGTATTTTATCCGTTTCTAATTTATTAATTAATTTATTCTTAATCGTAATGTCTTAACAAAACTTTCTTCAAGAGTTTTTCTTGCAAATTGTTCTTCTAAAACTAAAATACTATTTTTATATCTACTATATGCTTCTTCATAATTTCCGTTTTCTATTTGTCTTACACAGTAATCAACAACATTATCATATATATAATTATAAATAAGGTCTGCTTTTTCTTCCTTATTTATTGACTAAACAATTATAGGTGCTGTTTCATAATAATGCTTAATATCTTCTTTAAATACAAAGTTATCTCTAAACCATCTTAATACTATTAATTCATAACAATTATCATCAAATTTATCTTGCATATATTTCATACATGCTGAAGTAACATAACAACCTCCTGAACCTGAACTTGTATCACTTTTATCAGGCCCGTGAGTTGTTGAACTCCAAGAACCTTTATCATAGTCAATATTTACGTGAGCTGCATCATGTGGCTTATCTACTTCACCATCATAAAAACTAATGTGATCATTACCATTTTTATCTGTATTAACTTTTATAGTAACTCCCTTATCATTTATATAATTTCCGTATTTATCTCTATCTGCCATTATTAACACCTCCCATTTTAATTTCTGACATTCTTAAAGAAATAATTGCATCTAACCATAACAAAGACCATTCAGCAAAATAAGATTTCAAAGATTTTGTTTCATTATCTAAATCAATTAAATCAAATTTTATGTTTTGTAATTTTTCTTCATTTATAGATATTAAACTTTCTTTATTCACATATGTTGCTAAAATCATATTGATTTCAACTAAAACTTTTTCAAAATTATCTTTTTGTTTTTTGTATATATCTAGTTTTGTTGAAGCTGTAGAATAAAAAATTAAATTTTTAAAAGCATAATCTACATTTTCTCTTGTTGGGATTCCTACATTAAAAGTTTCTTCCATTAATAAGTCCCCTTTCATGAAAGAATTATATACAAAAAATTAAAAAATTACAAATTTTATGTACAAAAATTAAATATATCATTAATTTTAATTTGAAATTACGTTTTATTTCCGACTTTTTCCTAGTCGGTTTCCTGATTGTTACAATTTTTCACCTTATTATTCATAGAAAATTTGCCATTTCGTTGGCTTATGCCATTTTTTTTGTTTATTCAATGTACATTTATGATTGATGTCATATTAGAATATTGCATCTTCTTAATAATAGTATTGTCCATAGAATAATACTATTATTTCCTTTACCGATTTTTTAATTATGATCTTGTTGAGATTAATGCAATTCATATTTGCTCCTTTGAATTTTATTAATTGCCCTGGAATATAAGCATATTCCTTATTCTTAATACCTAGTGCTAATTCTAGTTTAGTTAAAAATCATCAGGTATCTTCATTTTTTTGCTACACATTTACATTGTCTCTTCCTCCTCTTATATATAGCAAAACCTCGTTGACTTTCGCCAACGAGGATTTTTATTGTATCGAACTAGCCCTTGAAACATGGGCAGTTCGTGTCTGTTCTAATGGTGCCAGTAGTCGGACTTGAACCGACATGATGTTTCCATCACTAGATTTTGAGTCTAGCGCGTCTACCAATTTCACCATACTGGCATAAAAGAAGAATTATTCTTCTTTATAAGATGAATTATATAACTCTGATTCATCAGCGATTTCTTCTTGATTCTTAATTTCTAACTTAGGTAAATCTTCTTTTGTTGATAAACCAAAGTAATCTAAAAACAATTCAGTTGTTTGATATAAAATAGGTTTGCCTGGCAAATTTGAACGTCCACATTCTTTTAAAAAACCTTTGATAACCAATTTTCTGATCATTTGAGAACTACTTATTCCTCTTATCTCTTCTACTTGAATTCGAGTAACAGGTTCATTATAAACAATGATTGCTAAAATTTCAAGAGCGGCTTGTGATAACTCACGATTTTTTTCTGCCTCTAATAATTTTTGATAATACTCTTTATGTTCTGCTTTAGTAACTATTTTATAATTATTTGCTAACTTACTAATTTTTAACCCTCTATCAGATTGTTCATAGCTTTGTGCTAATTTTTCAATCAATTCTTTTGCATTATCTTCAGATATATCCATGATATTTTGAATTTGTTCTAATGATAAGCCATCATCACCAACTACAAATAATAATCCTTCTAATATAGCTTGTTTTTCCATCTTCATCATCCTTTTAATTTAATAAATATATCTTGATTTGAGTCTTCTTGTTCAATCTCTATTTCTTGATCTTTGACCATTTGCAAAATAGAAAGAAAAGTTATAATTAAATGCTCTTTTGTTTTATTTTCAAACAATTCAGTAAATATTATTTTATTTTTTGATTTCAACATCAAGCGAATACTAACAATACGATCTTTTAAAGAAAGTTCTTTTGTTGTGATTTTAGTATGCAGTGGTTTTTGTTCCTCGCTTCGCTCAATAAATTTAGCAAAAGCATCCAATAATAAAGATACATCTTTATTTTCACAAATATTATT
This sequence comes from uncultured Muribaculaceae bacterium, assembly GCA_964461005.1. GTDB lineage: Bacteria > Bacillota_I > Bacilli_A > RF39 > UBA660 > JAAZBI01. The sequence goes on along the minus strand of CAYWQQ010000009.1, from coordinate 3,239 downwards.
CTCTTCCTGATATTCACTAATATCAGATGGCAATTTAGTATAAAAATTAAATCTGTCTTGTTCTAATTCTTTAAATGTTTTTGTAATGTCTTTATAATTTTTATAATCTAACAATTTACGAATTAAAGTTTCTTCTGGCGATTCATAATCGTCTTCTAATTCTTCTTCATTTTTTGGTAACAACATCTTTGATTTTAATTCGATTAATTCTGAAGCCATTACTAAATATTCACTAGCTATAGATAAATTCAATTCTTCCATAGCTTTAATATAATCAAGATATTGCTTTGTAATTTCACTAATTTTTATATCATAAATATCAATATTAGATTCTTTAATTAAATGTAATAATAAATCTAATGGACCTTCGAATTCATTTATTTTAATTCTATATTCCATATTCCTAATCTTCCTTTTACTTCTTTATTATTTATTAATGGCTGAGGCTCTTTTAAAACCCAAGCATACTTGCCAATTTTACTTGACAAATTATATACGATATTTTTTGACAATTCTTTGTCAAACTTATCGTCAACTAATTTACAATCAATGATAGTTACTTTGCCGATAATTTTTGAAGTTTGATAATTTAAATTTAGATCTTCAAACTTTTTTAAAGCTTCTTTATCAACTTGTTGACTAGTATGAATAAGAATTTCGCCTCGATAATTAGTTTTCCAAGAACGAAATTCATATTCTTTATAACCATTAATAATCAATGAAGCCCAAGGCTCTTTAATCGTAATTACCTTCATTATTTCACAACAATATTTATTAATTTTTGAGGAATAGAAATTATTTTAACAATTTTTTTATCTTGAAGATGAACTTGAACGTTATCATCACTTAAAGCTTCCTGCTTCATTTCCTCTTCATTAATATCAATCTTAACCGTCTTACGAGCTCGAACTTTACCATTAACTTGAACCACCATCTCATAAGTATCTTCTTTAATTTTTGACACATCAGCTTGTGGATATGATTCTTTAAAGATACTTTCTTTGTAACCTAACATTGTCCATAATTCCTCACTTAAATGAGGAGCGAATGGTGCAATTAATAAAACTAAGTTAATAATATATTCTTTATTTATTTTCTTTTTACTCGTCATATATTTAGTTAGAATGTTTAAATATTCCATTAATCTAGAAATTGCTGTATTGAATTGAAACTTCTCTGTATCTTTAATTACTTCTTTTATTGTTTTATTCATTACAAGATCTATATCAGAAAAATTCTCTTCATTGTAATTATCTTTAAAATATTCTACAACACGATAAATTCTTTCATAAAACTTTGCAGTTGATTTAATTCCATCATCTTTCCATGGTCCCCCATCAACATAATTAAAACCAAACATTAAATATGTTCTTAAAACATCACTACCATACTTTTCAATATATTCATCTGGAGATATTGTATTACCTTTTGATTTGCTCATTTTTTCACCATCAGAACCCAAGATAGTTCCTTGGTGAACTAAAGATTTAAATGGTTCATCAAAATTTAAATAACCCATATCTCTTAAAGCTTTAGTGAAAAATCGAGCATATAACAAATGCATACAAGCGTGTTCGATTCCACCAACATATTTATCAACTGGCAACATTTTATTTATTAATTCTTTATTAAATGGTTCTTGATCATTATTAACATCTGGATATCTTAAAAAGTACCAAGATGAGCAGACAAAAGTATCCAAAGTATCAGCTT
>CAYWQQ010000009.1:0-1516 GCA_964461005.1 uncultured Muribaculaceae bacterium | reverse complement strand
CGGCATTGTATCAGTTTCTCTTTTAGCAGGTCCTCCACATTTTGGACATTTAGTATTAATAAAAGCTTCAGATTTAGATAATGGTGATTTGCCATCTGGTTTAAACTCTACATCGTAAGGTAATTCCACTGGTAAATCTTTCTCTGGAACAGGAACAGTACCACATTTATCACAATAAATAATTGGTATTGGAGCTCCCCAATATCTTTGACGCGATACTAACCAATCTCTTAATCGATAATTAGTAATAAATTTACCACTGTTTATTTTATTTAATTTATCAACTATCTTTACAGCAGCAATTTCATTATCTAATCCATCCATTTCTGAAGAATTACACATTAATCCATTTTCGGTATATGCAGTTGGATTAATTAGATTTTCAAAAATTGTTATATGCAATTCATCTTTTATTTCTCTTTCAACTTCTTCTTTTGATAACCATTTTATATTAAAACAATCTTTTTCATCTTCATCTAAATTGTTATCTGTTATTTCTTCATTGATTAATTCAAAATAAACTCCTGTTGCTTCAATAGAAAAATACTTGTTTTTATTAAAAGCATAATAATGATGATTAATTGGAAAAGAAGAAGAAATATATTTTAAATTCTTATATCCTGTTTCTTCTGTGATTTCTCTTGTTGCACAGACTACTATATCTTCCTCATCATGTATTGTTCCACCTATTAATAGTGTTCCGCCTTTATCTTTCCAATCCAAAGTTAAATATTTATTAGTATTCGGATCAAAAACTAATGCCACAATACTTTTTCTGAAACTCTCATTTTCATTTGCAGTTCCAGTTATTCTTTCTATTACCGGAATGATTTCTAAATCATATTTTTTTGCAAATTCATAATCTCTTTCATCATGAGCTGGAACAGCCATAACTGCTCCTGTTCCATATGAACCAATAACATAATCAGCAATCCAAATCGGTATTTTTTTACCATTAACTGGATTTAAAGCATAACTACCTGTGAAGACTCCAGTTTTTTCTTTAACTGTAGACATTCTATCTATTTCTGATATTTTAGATGCTTCTTTAAGATATTTGTGAACTTGATCAAGATTATCTTTAGTTGTTATTTTTTCAACCAATTCATTCTCAGGCGCTAAAACACAATAAGTACATCCATATAATGTATCAACTCTTGTTGTAAATACTTCAAAATTTGTATTTTTATCAACAACAGTAAATTTAACCATTGCTCCTTTTGATTTACCAATCCAATTTTTTTGTAATGTTTTGGTTTTTTCTGGCCAATCAATATCTTCTAATCCATTTAATAATTCATCAGCGTATTCTGTAATTTTAAAAAACCATTGACTAAGTTTTTTTCTTTCAACCTGTGTATTACATCTTTCACAATTTCCAGAAACAACTTGTTCATTCGCTAAAACAGTCTGACAAGAAGGGCAAAAATTAACTGGCGCTTCTTTTTTATAAGCCAAACCTTTTTCATATAGTTTTAAAAACATCCATTGAGTCCATTTATAATAATCAGGAGTA
>CAYWQQ010000008.1:0-26127 GCA_964461005.1 uncultured Muribaculaceae bacterium | reverse complement strand
TGGAGTTACTGTTAATGTGTTTCTAGTTCCTGTTGCAGTGTATGCTCCAAATTCGCTATTACTTTCTGAAATAACTGTTACTGTCACAGGACTTAAATCTGTAATAACACATGCTGTACCTGTTGTAGCTACAGTATAATTAGTTGGGTCTGCTCCATAAGCAGTTAAACCATTGTCAGTCATATAATATGGTGTTCCTCCATTTGGGTCTGTTGCAGGAATAATATCTGTTCCTACTACTGTACCAGCATCTCTTTCAAGCATTTTGTACTCAATTCCTTTGATAATTAATTTAACATCTGCTTCAAAAGCTGATCTTTTAGCACTATTTAATATTCCTGTAATACTTGGAACAGCAATAGCTAAAATAATTGCTAATATTACGATAACTGCAAGTAATTCTACTAATGTAAAACCTTTTTTGTTCATTTTTCTTTCTCCTCCTATTTTTATTACACTTTAAATATATCACATTGCTTTTTAGTAGTCAATTTATTTTATATATTGTGTAAATCAAATATCATTAGTCGATCTAATTTTAAACAAAAAAAAGATATTTACATATCTTTTTTAACTTAATTATTTATTATGGAGTAACTGTTAAAGTATTTCTTGTTCCAGTTGCAACATATGCTCCAAATTCACTTGCAGAAGTGGATTCAATTCTAACAGTAACTGGATTTAATGATGTAATTGCACATCCTTCACCTGCTGTCGCACTTACTACATAGTTAGCTGAATCTGCTCCATAAGCAGTTAAATCGTTAGCTACCATTTGTCCTACAGCTGGTGCTGTTGTGTTATTAGCGTTTGCTTCAAGCATTTTGTACTCGATTCCTTTGATAATTAATTTAACATCAGCCTCAAATGCTGATTTTTTAGCACTATTTAATATTCCTGTAATACTTGGAACAGCAATAGCTAAAATAATTGCTAATATTACGATAACTGCAAGTAATTCTACTAATGTAAAACCTTTTTTGTTCATTTTTCTTTCTCCTCCTATTTTTATTACACTTTAAATATATCATACTATTTTTTCTTAGTCAATTTAATTAATATAGATTTATACAATATGTAAATTGATTTACATAGCTCTTATTTTATTAATTAATTGATCAGGTTGAACTGAATTAACTAAAGAAGTGCCTAAAACTATAAAATCTGGTTTGTATTTATTTATTTCTTGATAATTAATAATGTTAATACCACCATCAATAGATATTAATACATTTAATTGCCTTTTATTTATTTCTTCTTTTAATAATTTTATTTTATCTAATGAATTAAATAGAAAAGGTTGTCCTCCTAATCCTGATTCTACACTCATAATCAGAACTATATCTATTTTATTTAAGTAAGGATAGATACATTCGATTGGTGTTTGAGGATTTAATGATAAACCAACTTTAAAACCCTTTTCTTTTATTTTGTTCAATAGTGTTTCATCTTTCAATATTTCATAATGAATGGTTACATATTCTGCATTTAATCTTTTTAAGGTTTCAAAATATGTTTCAGGATAATTAACCATTAAATGAACATCTAATGGTTTTTGAAAAACACCTTCTAAATTGTTTAATTCGGTTAGTAAAAATGAAGTATTGGAAACAAATCCACCATCCATAACATCAATATGAAAATAGTCAATATCTAATTGATTTATTCTATTAATAGTTTCTAAATTTCTTTTTGATAAAATTGATGCTGAAATTTTAACCATATTATTCATCCTTTTCTTTAATAAATTTACAATAATTTTGATATCTTGATTCTAATATGTTTGCTTTTTTAATAGCACAATTATTTTCATTAATATGATAACAATCACGATATTGACAATTGTTTTTATATAATTCGAATTCTTTAAAAGAATCTCTAATTTGTTCTTTAGTCATTTGTTCTAAACTTGCCATAGAAAAACCAGGAGTATCTGCTATTAAGCCTGATTCGATTTCTAGTAATTCAACATGCTTTGTAGTGTTTTTACCTCTTCTTAAACTACGACTAACTTCATCAATAATTAAATTGAAATTAGGATTTAATTTATTTAATAAAGAAGATTTACCAACACCACTTTGACCAGCTACAACTGTTACTTTATTATTTAGTAGTTCTTTTAATTTCGTAATATCATTATTATCAATAACCGGATAACCTATTTTTTTGTAGTAATCCATTATTTTTTTTGTTTCTACTTTATCTTCTAATAAATCTAGTTTTGTAAAACAAATAATTATATCAATATCATGAAAAGAAATAATACTGATTAATCTATCTAATAAGTATACATCTAATTTTGGTTTAACTACACTTATAACAATAATAGCTTGATCAACGTTTGCTATGGCAGGTCTCAACAATTCATTTTTTCGAGGATATATTTTGTCAATTATTTTTTGTTCTAAATCAATTTCAACTATATCGCCAACTAAAAGTTTGTTATTATCCTGTTTTAATTTGCCACGAGCACAACAACTATAAACTTCTTGATCAGTTTTAATTTTATATAAATTAGAAATGTTCCCAATAACTCTGCCTCTCATTAAATTCCTTCCTCTAATTCGCCTACTGGTTCTTCTTCAACTACTTCTGGTAATTCTTTGGAAATAGTAACTCTTAATGAAACTCCTTCAATGATTGGATCTTGAGTAGTCCTACTTTGATAAATAACTAAATTAGGAGAAACAGTATTTGTTTCTTCATAGGTAATATTTAAATTAATCTTATATTCTGTTGCAAATGCTTGAGCATCTTCTAATGTCCATTTTTCTCCAACCATATCTGGATAACCTTCATATATATCTGGTAAATATAAAATTATTTCATCACCTTTTTGAAGTTTAGTTCCTGGTGCTTGATCTTGGCCAATTATTTGATTGCTTTTTTCACGATAGTTTTCAATGTTATCAACTGATTTTTTTTCTTTTTTAACAATAATACCTAATAATAACAATTTATCTCTAATCTCATCATAATTTTGTCCAGTATAATCTGTTATTTCTATCAATTCAACACCAGTGGATTCATATATTTTAATTGTAGTTCCTTTTTTAATTAAACGGTTTTTACTTGGAGATGTTTTAATAACAGAACCAATTGGAACTATTTCACTTGCTTGTTTTATTGTTTCTGTTTCAACTTCGAAGCCAACCTTTTTTAATTGAGATTCTGCTGCTTCAACTGTTAATAAAGATACATCTGGCACTTTTATATCAGGTACCTTGGTTAAAGCCGGTACTATTAAGAAAATAGTGATTAATAATAAAATTAATCCAAAAACAATTCCCCCAAGAATAAAATATAATTTCTTATTAGGTCTAAATTCGTTATCCTTTATTTCTTTAATGATGGGTTTATCTAAATCTTTGTTATCTTTTAAAATTGGTTCAATAACTTTTGTGTCTTCTAAATCTTGTTCTAGATATTTATAAATATATCTTGGTTCATTAAAACGATTTTTATCTAAACAAGTCTTTAAATCATCATACATTTCACGAGCATTATTATATCTATTCTTAGGATTTTTTGCAGTTGCTTTGATAATTATATTTTCAATACTTTGTGGCAACTCATCAATTTCTCTTCTTAAAGATGGTAATGGATCTTTCATGTGTTTTAAGGCAATTTCAACTGCATTTTCACCCTTAAAAGGTAAATTTCCAGTTAATAATTCATACATTAAAATACCTAATGAATATACATCACTTTTAATAGTACTACCTTTCCCTGAAGCTTGTTCAGGAGGTAAATAATGAACTGATCCCATGACTGAATTGGTTTGTGTTAACTGAGCACTATTCAAGGCCATAGCAATACCAAAATCAGTGATTTTAACTAAACCATTATCTAGTATTAATATATTTTGAGGTTTAATATCACGATGAATAATGTAAGCATCATGAGCATGAGACATACCTTCTGTTAATTGCAACATAATATCAATTACTTCAGAAAAAGTTAATTTACCTCTTCTTTTGATCAATTGCTTTAGCGTTCTACCTTCGATATATTCCATAACAATATAGAAATCACCATTATCTTCACCAACATCATACATTTGAACAACATTTGGGTGATTTAATGAAGATGCTGCTAAAGCCTCTCTTTGAAAACGTCTCACGAATTTTTCGTCAGAAGCTAAATCTCCTCTTAATACTTTGACAGCCACTTTTCTTTCGAGAATTATGTCTTGCGCTAAATATACGTTAGCCATACCACCTTCGCCAATGATTTTTAAGATTTCATAACGTCCATTAATCTTTTGCCCCTTTGTAATCATCTCATTCACCACTCTCTTTCAAAAGATATGCTATTGAAATGTTATCACTACCACCACGATTATTACTCTTTTTAATTAGTCTTAATACTTTTTCTTCAATAGTCAATTCTTGATTTGTAAGAACTTTTGTAATTTGTTCTTCATCTAACATATTTGTTAAGCCATCACTACACAGCATAATAGATTGAATCTCAGTCTCAACATCAAATATATCTATTTCAATTGGATCATTAGCCCCTAAGGCACGCATTAAAACATTTTTCTTAGGATGCTTTTTACCTTCTTCTTCTGTTAATTCTCCTGTGTTTATTAGTAGATTAACTAGTGTGTGATCTTTAGTTACTTTAAATAATTTATTATCTTTTAATACATAACCAGAACTATCTCCAATATTACCAAAAACTAAATAATCAGAAGTTAAAATAGCCATAACTAATGTCGTTCCCATACCCTTGCTTTCCACATGTTTATCAGCATAATCAAAAATCATTTCATTTATTTTTTTTACATTTTCTCTCATAAAATTGACAGCACTAGCTTTATCACCAATACTTTCATATTCTAAAAAAGCATTTCTTATATATTCAATCGTAATGGAAGAAGCTGTTTCACCATCTTGATGACCACCCATACCATCAGCAACTGCTAAAAGATACTCTTGATTATCATTTTTTACGATAATAACACTATCTTCATTATGTTCTCTAACTTTTCCAGCATCAGTTAAATAATATGTTTGCATTTATATTCCCACTTTCTAATTAGTTGATCTTAATTGACCACAGGCAGCTGAAACTTCACTACCAAACTCTTTTCTTATTGTAACATTTATTTTATTCTTTTTTAGTATATCATAGAATGCCATTATTTTTAAATGACTACTCTTTTTAAAATTTAAATGACTTGTTTCATTATATGGTATTAAATTAACATAGCAATTAATTCCTTTTAATAAATTACATAAAATTTGTGCATCTTCTAAAGAATCATTAACATTATCTAACATAATATATTCAAAGGTTATTCTTCTATTAGTTAAATCATAATATTTTTTTAATGCTTTAAATAATTTTTCAATTGGATAAACCTTATTTATTGGCATTAATTTATCTCTCAATTCATTTGTTGGAGCATGTAAACTTATTGCTAAATTTATTTGGATTTTTTCTCGACTTATTTCTTCTATTTTAGGAATAATTCCACATGTAGAAACAGTGATATGTCGAGCTCCAATATCAATTCCTTGATTTGAATTTATAATTTTAATAAATTTTAAAACCGCATCATAATTATCAAAAGGTTCCCCAATACCCATTAAAACAACATGTGATATTCTTTCTTTGATTGCAGCTTCTACTAACAATATTTGTAAAACCATTTCATAAGTTTTCAAAGGACGAATCTTCTTTAATCTTCCACTCTCACAAAAAACACAACCCATATTGCAGCCAACTTCAGTAGAAATACAAATACTATTACCATAATCATGAAACATTAATACTGCCTCTATTTTTTCTTGATCAGATAATTGAAATAAATATTTATTTACCAGTTTTCCTTTTTCAGCTTTCAAAATAATCAGTGACTCAAAAGAAAAATCTTTTTCTAATTGTTCAATTAATGTTTTACTTAAATTAGTCATATCTTTAAAACTAGTTACTCTCTTTTTATACAACCATTCATATACTTGCTTTGCTTTATATGCTTTTTCATTAATACTTAAAAAATACTTTTCTAAATCAATCAATTCTAAATCATAGATGTTTTTCATGTTCCCTCCTATTAAAAAAGTGAAAAACTATTTTTTCACTATAAAATCTTCTACTTTATCAATGTTTTTATATTTTATCTCAATTAAATAATCTTTTGTAATTATTTTCATATCTTTTAACACATCTTTATCACTAGTAATATAATACTCTTCAGTATCAACTACATATTTAATTGTTTCTGACTCGTCAAAGTTAATAATTTTGTCTTTTTGTTTATCTTCGGTTAATTTTGCTTTTATTATATTTATATCTAAATATTCATCATTAAATGTTTCTGATATTATTTCATATTTATCTATTTTTTCAAATATTCCATTTTCGTTTTTTAAATATATTTCATTATAAAAATAATAAACTTCATCTTCACCTTTAGTAAAAAGATTTTTATTAAAAAATCTTTTACCAGTTATTTTTATTTGTTCTGCCGTTTTTAAATCTTTAATAACTACTTCATATTCATAAATCTTTTTAATATCAGTCCAATGCTTCTCAATTTTTGTAATTGGTTTAGGTTCGGGTGTAGAAGCTGATATTATAAAAAAGAATCCAAAGAAAAGAAGATAAAAGCCGAAAAAAGTTCCTGCTTTTATATATTTGTTCTTTAATAATTCTTTTATTTTTTCCATAACATCACCTTAATCAAATAATTTGCCAATTAACAAATTAGGATCTCTCAATCCATTTATGAAATCTTTAACAAACATTTTTGTTTTGCCTTCCACTTGTAATTCAGTAATAATTATTTCACCATTTTCAGTTTTAACACCAATACCATCATCATATATAGCTACTACTTCTCCATAATGTTTATCAAAATAAAAATTAGTTCCTATGCGAGAATTCCATACTTTAATTATTTTAGTTTCTAAAACCGTATATGCTCCGGGAAAAGGATTTAGTCCTCTAATTAAATTAAAAATTTGACGAGATGATTTTGAAAAATCTATTTTTTCATCTTCTCTCTTTATGTTACCAGCAAAAGTTGCTCCCGTTTCTTCTTGAATCTTAGGAACTATTTTACCAGCAATTAATAGAGGGATTGTCTCCATCAATAGTTCTTTACCTAATAAACTTAATTTGTTATGTAATGTTCCAACGTTATCTGTTTCTTCAATATTAATTTCTCTTTGGGTTAAAATAGGGCCAGCATCTAATCTCTCAACTGTTTTCATGATAGTGATTCCAGTTTTGTAATCGCCATTGATTATAGCACGATGAATTGGAGCTCCACCTCTTAATTTAGGCAATAAAGATGCATGCACATTAATGCAACCATATTTTGGAGCTTTTATAATCTCCCAATTAATTATTTGCCCAAAAGCACAAGTAATAATTAAATCTGGTTTCAATTTTAAGATAAATTCATAATCTTCTTTTATTTTTTCTGGTTGATAAACAGCAATATTGTTTTCCGCTGCTATTTTTTTTATTGGAGATAAAACTCCACGATCAGGTTGACAAACAACAGCTATAACATTATAGTTTTTGATCAATTCTTCAAGAATAGGAACGCCAAAAGCTGGTGTACTCATAAAAATTATTTTTAAATTATTCATAAATCCTCCTTAGATCCATCTAGTTGAGGTTTTTACTACACTTTCATCATTATATTTTTCATAAAATGAAATCAAATATTTTAATAATCCTATTTTTTCTGTAAAATTAGGATTCAATACTGTATCAATATCTAAAGTTTCTCGAAAAGCTTTAGCAAAATAGAAATCAGTTATATATTTATACATTGCATTATCTAATTGTTTAACAATAACTAAATTTTGTTCGTTATCATCTATATGAAAGATATATTCTTGATAAAATTTAATAATCTTTTTACTGAAAAAGTCGTCTTCTAAACAATCAAATTTTATTATGTCTTCATAATATGTACAACAAGTAAGAATTCTAACTTTATCTTTCATACTTTACCTCCTAAAATAATCTTTGAATATCTTGAAAAGTAATAACAATCATTAAAATCATTAAACAGACAAAACCAACTGTGTGTATAATATTCTCGACTTGAACAGGAACGGGTTTTTTTCTAATTTTTTCTATTCCTAAAAACAATACTCTTCCCCCATCAAATGCAGGGAAAGGTAATAGATTAACAAACCCAACATTTATACTTAAAAATGCTATTAAATATAAAACACTATCAAATCCTGCTTTAGCTGAATCTCCTACGACACTATATATACCAACTGGCCCTGATAATGAATTAATTCCTAAAGCTCCTGTGATTAAGCTAATAATAATTGTATACATTGATCTTATAATAGAAGCCATTCTATCAAAAGATGATTTGATTGCATTAACAAATCCATAAGTTTTTGTTGATGCAAAAGTTATACCAATTTTATAACTTGTTACATTATCGATTTCTGTTTTAACTGGTTTAACTCGATAAGTGATAATCTTACCATCCACTTTTAAAACTTTAATATCTAACATTTTAGAATCTTTAACCATTTCTAATTTTAACAAAACATCATCATAAGTAGTCATTTTTTGATTATCAATTTTTAAAATTAAATCGCCTTTTTCTATTCCTGAATTATGAGCAGGGAATTTGTCAACTAAACCTGCAATTCTAGGTTCCAAAGAATTAGAACCATAAAATATTCCAATTGTGAACAAAATTAAAAAAGCAAAAATAAAGTTAAATACACAACCAGCCACTGTGACCATAAATTTTTGACCCCAAGTTTTTGATTGTAGTCTTCTGTTTTTAGGTATTTTTTTATCTTCATTGATTTCTTCACCAGACATTTTTACATATCCACCTAAGGGAATCAAACCAATACAATATGTTGTTTCATCATTTTTACGATTAAATTTAAAAATTTTGGGACCCATACCAATTGAAAATTCATAAACATATATTTTAGCTTTTTTTGCAAAAATAAAATGACCTAATTCATGAACAAAAATTGTAACTCCTAAAATTAAAATGAAATATAGTATGTATAATAAATTCATTGCTCTCCCTCTTTCTCTTTTTAAATAAATAACATCAATAGTACATATCCTAAAGATACAAAGATAAAACTATCTAAGCGATCAAGGACTCCTCCATGACCTGGTAACAAATTAGAAAAATCTTTTTTTCCATATAATCTTTTAATTGAACTGAAAACCAAGTCACCAAGTTGACCGATTATTGATAATAGGACAGTACTAAAAATTAAAATAAATATATTTATTTGATGATTAATAGTTGCATAATAAAATAAACTGCTAATCATAACTCCAAACAAAGTACCAACAATTAAACCTTCCCAAGTTTTTTTAGGAGATATCTTTTCTAATAATTTATTTTTTCCTATCAAAGAGCCACCTATATAGGCGTAAGTATCAGTTACAATAGTGATTAAAAATAAGTATATTAGTAAATTTAAATTGTTTGATCTTATGCTAATAATCAAATTAAATGATAATCCTAAAAAAAAGATTATTCCAATCAAAGATAAAGCATCGTTAATATTATATTTTTTTTCATCATGATAAAAAATAATTGGTAATAATAAAACTAATAATATTAGGGAAATTACTCTGTAATCTAAAAAGAAAACAAAGCTTTGAGCTGAAGAAAAACTGAAAACAAAATAAATAAATGTAGCAAAAGCTGTTAATTTCATTGCAATAGGTATTTCTTTTTTAATATCAAGCATTTCTTTTAATCCCAAAATTCCCACTATTAAAACAGCTAAATTAAAAACTATCCCGCCAATATACAAAATTGGTAAAAATACCATTAATAATAATAAAGCGGTTATTATTCTTTTCTTCATTCAGTCACCTACGTTCTATTTTAATTATAATATAAGAACAGGTTTATTACAATAAAAAAAGAACTAAATTGTTCTAAAAAGAATCAATATTAATTCTTATTTTTTGATTACCTTTAATAAAAGAAGAAGCTTGAACTAAAGTTCTAATTGCATTTGCAATTTTTCCACCTCTACCAATTACTGAACCCATTATTTCTTTATCTATCATTATTTGAATTAAAATGTAATCTTCGTCAGTTTCAAATTGTTTAACAGATACTGCATCCGGATCTTTAACAATCGCTTTGACAATTGTTTCTGTCAATTCAACTAATTCAGTCATTATTTTTTTCCTTTCGTTTCATGGAATTTTGTCATAATTCCTTGTTTACTAAAAAGATCACGAACTGTATCAGAAGGTTGTGCTCCTTCGCTTAACCATTTTAAAGCTTTTTCTTCATCAATTTGAACTACGCATGGTGTAACTAAAGGGTTATATGTACCAATTAGTTCGATAAATCTACCATCTCTAGGACTTCTTGAATCAGAAGCTACGATACGATAGTAAGGTCTTTTTTTAGCACCCATTCTTTTTAATCTTATTTTTACTGCCATAAGTATAGTCTCCTTTCATTTAAATAGATTATATCAAGTAAAAAATCATATGTCAACCAAAAAGGTTGACATGTAATTAATTATTATTAATCCAGTCAATCAGCATATCTTTAGTTTGAAAACCTAATTTTTGATCAATAAGTTTTCCGTTTTTATATAAAACTAAAGTTGGAATACTCATCACATTATATTTGTTTGCTATTTCTGCTTTTTCATCAACATTAATTTTAATTACTTTTAAATTTGGCATTTCCGTTTCTAAACTTTCTAAAACGGGTCCTAACATTTTGCATGGTCCACACCAATGGGCATAAAAATCTAAAATAACTACTCCACTGCTAACTAATTCTTCGATATTTTCTTCTTTTAAATTATTCATCTTTTTCTCCTATTCTACTTTTATTTTTCCTTTTTCATATAAGTCTTTAGCTTTTTCTTCGGTAATTAATTTGTTATCTATCATTATTTTTAAAATTTTCTCATCTAATTTGATACGATTAGAATTGGTTGATAATTCCTCACTCATTGCATATACATCATTGAAAGTATTGATTGTAGTTGCGGCTATCGAAGAAACAATTGGTGTTCCTCCTAATATTTTTGAAGTCAAACCTGCTTCATTTATTATTCTAAAATTGAAGATAGGCAATGTTAGAATAAATAATAATACAAACACTAATAAATAGTGTTCAATCACTCCTAAAATTGCTCCAAGAACCTTAGATGGAATTGCTAATAAAATTGTAGCTTTTAAAGCTCTTTCAATTGCATCAGCAATTATTAATAGCACTCTTAAAAGAATACTAAAAATAATTATCAAAATTAAAAAGGCTATAAAATTATATGCTAAGACATTAATTGAACTAATACCGTTTAGAATACCTTTAAAATTAAAAGCTGGTCCAATATCAATTAAAAACATTGCTAAAGGTTTCATAAATATTAAAGATAAAATCAAAGCTGCTAAACCTCCCAATGATTCTACTGCTTGTTTAAAGACACCTCTTTTAAATCCTAAAACTGCTCCTAAGCCAATAATTAAAATAATAATTACATCAACTATATTCATCATTTCACCTCTATTTTCATTATATTATAAACAATAGCAAAAATAAAGGCTTTATGTTAATATATTATTAGGAAGTGAAACAAATGAAAAAGAAAACCATCGTTTATCAGTTTAGTGATGAAACAATTGATAAAATGAAAAATTATTTTACAGATAAAAAAAGAGAAAAAACTCCACCCTATGCTCTTTTTCAAGCTGATGAAGCCGACACTATTATTACTGCATATGAATCAAAAAAAGTTGTTTTTCAAGGTATAAGTGCCGATATAGATGCTCAAATGTGGAATGAATTTGAAAAAAATTTAACAGGTAAAAATGCTATAAAAATAGAAAAAAAAGAGAAAGAAAAAGTTAAAGAAAATAAATATGATTATCATTTTTTAGCGACAATTGGTTCTGACGAAGTTGGAACAGGTGATTTTTTTGGGCCCATTATTGTTACAGCTGCTTTTGTTTCGTTAAATGATATTTCTTTTTTAGAAGAATTAAAAATTAAAGATTCAAAAAAAATTACAGATGATAAAATAAAAACAATAGCCCCTCTACTAATTAAAAAAATTCCTCATTTCAGCGTTATTTTAAGAAATAAAGAATATAATGAAAAATATAATGAAAATATGAACATGAATAAAATTAAAGCTTTATTGCATAATCAAGCTTTGTATAATTTGTTGAAAAATAAAGAGTATAATTATCAAAAAATCATTGTTGATCAATTCGTTAATGAAAAAAAATACTATGAATATTTAAGTAGTAAAAATGAAGTGGTTAAAAATATTACCTTTCTAACAAAAGCTGAAGACAAATGCTTAAGTGTAGCTGTAGCGTCAATTATTAGCCGTTTTATCTTTTTAAAAGAATTTAATAATCTAGAAAATGAAGTTGGAATAGAAATTCCTAAAGGTGCTGGAAGTTTAGTTGATGATACTGCTGTCAAAATTGTTAAATTAAAAGGAATAAATTATTTAAACAATATTGCTAAATTAAATTTTAAAAATTTAGATAAAATAAAAAAAGGAATATAATTCCTTTTTTTTAACGAATAAATAGTAAATATGAAATAAATACTATTGATAAGATAGAAAGAATGATTCCATTGATTTGTTCATTTTTTGGAGTTTGATTTTTAATACCAACAGCCATCGATATTAAAATACCTCCAATCAATCCACCTAAATGAGCCATTACGTCTATTCCTGGAATTGCAAAACCTAATACTAAATTAATTAATATAATTGGTAATATTTGAGTTTTAATTGTAGTTCCTAAATATATTCGATAATGGTAACCAAAATATAATAATGAACCAAACAAACCAAAAATAGCCCCACTAGCTCCTAAAGACCAATTAGGTCCTAAGAATAGCAAGGATAGCATCGATCCAAATATGCCACTAATCAAATATATCAATGTATATTTGGTTTTTCCATAAAATCCCTCTAATTGTGAACCAATTAAATATAAAGCATACATATTAAATAAAAGATGAAAAAAATCGGCATGCAAAAATGTTGCTGTTATTAAACGATAAATTTCTCCTGCTTTTACATGATAATTGTTCAATGCTAAAGGAGTAAAAATATCTAAATTTGATAATCTACTAAATATAAAGAAAAATATATTGATAAATATTAGTAAATATGTAATTTGTGGTTTCTTAGGTTTGAAAATACTTTCTAAATCTTGATTAGTTTTTTCTGTTTTTTGATTTATGTCTTTTGTGATTTTTTCAAACAATTGTAAACCATCTTCAGAATATTTTAATTTTTTTGATAATTCTGGAAAAATTTCTTTTATACTATTATTTTTCTTTAAATCGGTTTCTTCTTTAACTTTAATAATTTGAATATCTTTTTCTGAATAATAATCGACATCATCATTTAAATCTAGTAAAAAAGAAAAAGTTTTCATTTTTAATTTAAAAGTTTTTCTCTTTATTTTTTTTATTAAACTTTTAGTTTTATATAAATCAAATTCTAATTGTTCTTGATTATGAATATATCCAGTCATAATTCTGATAATACTATAGTCACTTTTTTGATTTTCTAACCATATTTCATCTTTAACTCCATGAACAATAATAGGAGTATAACCTTTTTCAGTTATAAAAAAATGTAACAACTTCATTGCAATGACATCTTTTTCATTTAATATAACATTTTCCATAATAACCTCCTATCGATAAGAATCTACTATTCCTTGAAATTCTTTTGGCTCTGGAACTGAGAATTCTAAATATTCTTTTGTTTCGGGATTAATAAATCCTATAGTTTTAGCATGTAAAACTTGTCCAAAATCAGAAAACGGCTTTTTTGAATTATATACTGGGTCATTAATTACAGGATGATTAATATATTGAAAGTGAACTCTGATTTGATGAGTTCTACCTGTTTCTAATCTACATTCAACTAGTGTAGCTGCTTCTAATCTTTCTAAAACACGAAAATGAGTGACAGCCTCTTTAGCATTAATGTTAGTAATTGTCATCTTTTTACGATCTTTTGGGTCTCTACCTATCGGAGCATCAATAGTACCTTTTTCATGATTAATAACTCCTTGAACTAGAGCTACATATATTCTTTGCATTTTTTGAGATTTTAACTGTTCTGCTAAAAAAAGATGCGTTTTATCATTTTTAGCAACTAACAATAAACCACTTGTATCTTTATCAATACGATGAACTATTCCTGGTCTAACTTGACCATTAACTGAACTTAAATTGTTACAATAATATAGCAAGCCATTTACTAATGTGTCTTTATAATGACCAGCTGCCGGATGAACAACTAAACCTGAAGGTTTATTTATCACTATTAAATTCTTATCTTCATAAATAATATCTAATTCCATTTTTTGTGGAACAATATCTTCACTATATTCATCTATAGTATCATCAATTATAATTTCATCATCTATTTGAACTGTATAACTATTTTTGGGAATAACATCATTGACTTTGATCTTAAATTCTTGAATTAGTTTTTGTATTTTACTACGGCTTAAACCCAATTCATCAATTAAGAACTTGTCTATTCTATTTCCTGCGTTTTCTTCGATAACAGTAATTAATTTCATTTAGATTTCCTACTTACTAAACTATTTTTTAATAACCATATAAGAATAATAGCCACACCAATTACTATACACATATCTGCTATATTAAATAATGGAAATTGATATGAACCAAAACGGATATCAATAAAATCAATGACATGCCCATAAATAACGCGATCAATTAAATTACCTAATATACCACCGATTACTAATGAATAACCAATTACTTCAGTTTTTCTAATATTCTCATCAAGTAAAAAATATTTTATAATTGCATATAAACCTAAAATTGAGGATACAATTAATATCCAACGATTACCTGAAAACAATCCAAAAGCAGCACCTGTGTTTTCTAAATAATTGAAATAAAAAGTGTCTTTTATCATGGTTATTCCCGCTTTAGGTAAAGTAAAAATTACCAATAATTTTATAACTTGATCTATGATTCCAATTAATATTCCTTTTATAATAACTTTCTTTCTCATTTTATCACCCACTATATTATATCATATTGTTCACTGATATTAAAATATAAAACAAGCTATGCTTGTTTTATATTTATATTTAAATTTAATTTTATTTCTTCAAGTTGTTCATCAGTATAAGAACCATAATCTTGATTGATAAGTTGTTCTTTTGAATATTTATAGTTTTGTAAGACATATTTATTTTTATTTTTAAAATATGTTTCTATTTCTTTTATGTCTTCTAAGGTGTGTTGAGTTTGATTTATAGTAGTTCGAAATTCATAATCCACACCACTATTTTCAATTAATTTAATTGTCTTTTTTATGGCTTCAATATTTACCTTTACACCAGTAGTTAAATCATATTTTGAAAAATTATTTTTAATGTCAATTGCAAAATAATCAACTAATTTTAAAGATATAATTTCACTTAATAACTCCGGATTAGTTCCATTACTATCTAATTTAACTTTATATCCCAAGTCTTTTATCCTTTTGATTAACTTAATTAATTCTTCTCCATATAAAGTTGGTTCTCCTCCAGTAATAACAACTGCTTTAAGAAAGTTTTTCCTTTGTAATAAATTTTCAACAACTTCGTTTTCATCAATTTTTAACGTTTGACAATTAACAATTGTTGCATTATGACAAAATGGACAGCGAAAATTACAACCTCCCAAGAAAATTACATAAGACATTTCTCCTGGATAATCATTACAAGAACAAGGGTTAATTCCGGCTATCATCTTAACACTTCTCTTCTAATACATATTCTTTTCTTTCCGTATATTCTTCATATTTACCATTATTAAATGCTTGAACAGGTCTATAAAAGCCTACAACTCTAGTCCATACTTCAGTTTCTTTTCCACATTTAGGACATGAGAATTGTTCACCATCTAGATAGCCGTGTTCATCACAAGTTGAGAAAGTTGGAGTAATTGAAAAATATGGCAATTGATAGTTTTCAAAAACAGTTTTAATTAAATTTTTAGTTACTTCTGGATCATGAATTTTTTCTCCTAAATAACCATGAAGCACTGTACCACCAGTATATTTAATTTGAAGATTATCTTGTAATCTTAACACTTCAAATAAATCTGTGGAAAAATCAACTGGTAATTGAGTACTGTTTGTATAGTAAGGTTCATTTTTACCTGCAGTAATAATATCAGGAAATTGACTCTTATCTTTTTTAGCTAAGCGATAAGTTGTTCCTTCACCTGGTGTTGCTTCCAAATTATATAAATCGCCATCAGCTTGATATTCAGTCATAACATCTCTTATATAATCTAAAACTTCCTCAGCAAATTTTTGACCTTTTTCTGTAGTAATGTCTTCTTTATCATCATAGAAATTACGAATACATTCATTCATTCCAATTACTCCAATTGTACTAAAATGATTTTTCCAATATTCTCCAAATCTTTCAAAAACTGCTCTTAAATAAAATTTACTATAAGGATAAAGATTATCTTTAGTATTCTTTTCTACTACTTTTCTTCTTGTATCTAAAACATCTTTTGATAAATCCAATATTCTTTTTAAATTTTTCTTGAAATCTGTTTTGTTTCTATATAAATATCCTAATCTCGGTAAATTAACTGTTACAATTCCAACACTTCCTGTTAAAGGGTTAGCTCCAAACAAGCCTCCACCTCTTTTTCTTAATTCGCGATTATCTAATCTTAAACGACAACACATACTACGTGCATCTTCTGGTTTCATATCTGAATTAATAAAGTTTGCAAAGTATGGAATACCATATTTGCTTGTCATCTTCATTATTTCATTGGCAACTTCACTATCCCAATTAAAATCTTTTGTTATATTATAAGTTGGAATTGGAAATGTAAATACTCTACCACTAGCATCTCCTTCAACCATTACTTCACAAAATGCCTTGTTAAACATATCCATTTCTTTTTGATATTCTCCATAAGTTGTTTCTTGTGGTTTACCACCAATTATAACTGGAGTATCTTTTAATAAAGGTGATGGTGTTAAATCCAAAGTAACATTTACAAATGGTGTTTGAAATCCAACACGAGTTGGAACACTTAAATTAAAAATGAATTCTTGAATGTTTTGTTTTACATCTTTATAAGTTAATTTATCATAACGAATAAAAGGAGCACAATAAGTATCCAAAGAAGAAATAGCTTGAGCACCAGCCGCTTCACCTTGTAATGTATAAAAGAAATTTACTAATTGTCCTAAAGCTGTTTTCAAATGTTTAGCTGGTTTTGTTTGAGCTTTGTTTTTCACACCTGTGAAACCACTCTTTAAGATATCTTCCATATCCCAACCACAACAATAAGGTGCTAACAAACCTAAATCATGAATATGAATATCTCCGTTTTCATGAGCATCTTTTTGTTCCTTAGTAAAAATATGATTTAACCAGAAATTTTTTGTAATATCACTAACAATATAATTGTTTAGTCCTTGTAAAGAGTAATCCATATTTGCGTTTTCTTTTACTAACCAATCATCTTTTTTAATATAATTACTCATCATTTTTTCAACACTAATACCTGTTTCTTTATCTTTTCTTAATAATTCTCTTTGAAAACGATAACGAATATAACTTCTGGCAACATCTGTCATCCCTAAATTCATCAATGTTTCTTCAACAACATTTTGAATATCTTCAAGATGAATAATTGATTCTCCTTTTTCATTTAATTTGAAAACAACAATACCTGTTGCTAACTTGCTTAATTCTTCAGCTTTTTTCTCATCTATTTCTTGGCGAACACTTAGAATAGCTTTTCTTATAGCTTCAACTATTTTACCTTTTTCAAAATCTTGTTTATTACCTGATCTCTTTATAACTGTTTTTATCATTTTATTTCTCCTTCTATTTTAATAATTCATTAACTTCTTTTACAAACACGCTGATATCTTTAAATTGTCTATAAACAGATGCAAACCTTACATAAGCTATTTCATCTAATTCTTTTAAATATTTCATTACTAATTCACCAATTTCTGAACTAGTAACTTCCTTTTTCATGGCATTTTTTAATTCTTGTTCAATTTGATTAACTACCGCTTCTATTTGTTCAATCGAAATAGGTCTTTTTTCACAGGCTCTTAATAATCCATTAATTATTTTTTCCCTTGAAAAAGGTTGACGAACATTATTCTTTTTTATAACCATAATTGGATATTCTTCAATTTTTTCATAAGTAGTAAATCGATAATGACATTTATCACATTCTCTTCTTCTGCGAATTGTGTTTCCTTCCTCAGACGGTCTAGAATCCAGCACTTTTGAATCTAAATAGCCACATTCTGGGCATTTCAATAAACATCACTCCCTACTATTTATAGTATATCGTTTTTTTCTAAAGCACTATATATAGTGTTTATAATTTGATTATATCTTAACCCTATTTTTTTGTCAACAACAATATTAAGAAAAAAAGTAAATCATTTATTTTGATTTACTTTTATAATTAGAATCGTCGTTTTCTTTTTTTGTTTCAGAATTTTCATATTTAAAAGGATTGTTTTTTTCTGCTTTTTTAGCCAGATATTTTATCATATTATCTCTTTTTTCTTTTTCTAATTCTTTCTTCTTAGCTTTTAATTCTTCAATTATTTTTTGCTTTTCACTAATTTCTTTTGGTCCTACGTTTACATTCTTAGTTATTTTGTTTTCTTCATAACATTCTTTTAAATATTTATAAGTAGTAACTCCCTGCAAAACAGCTGTAGTCGCAATTAAAGAATTTAAGAATATAGTTAGAGAAGACAATAAAGGTTGAATTAAAGACATAATGATTGTAAAAAATAAGAATACTGTTTTAATTCTTCCAACTTGTGAAACACTAAAATCTCTTTTTTTAGAAATTCTAAAAATACTAATTCCCGCTATTGTAGCTTCAAATCCAGTTAATATAAACAATAGTGGATTAACAAAAACTGAAGTGAATAATAATGTCAAACCATTAAATAACTTGTCAGCGAAAGGATCAATTATTTTTCCATATTTTGATTGAACTTGCCATTTTCTTGCTAAAAAGCCATCTAAAGCATCAGTAATATCTCCAACTAAAAAATAGCCTAAGGTAACAGGTAAAGGTGCGTATAAGAAAACCAATGGAATTAATAAAGCCATTATCAACCTTATAGTAGTTAGTATATTAGGAATATGTTTTTTAATATTATCCATATTATCACCTCTTTTTCATATTGTACTCTGTTTTTTTTCGATGTCAAACATTCTTTGACCTTTTATTTGATATATTAGTTATTTTATGATAGAATATGGCTAGTTTTGGTGGTGATATGATGATAAAAACAAGTGATATTTTAGATGAAAAAAATAAAGTGTTAAGGAAAAAAAGTGAAGATGTTGTTTTTCCTTTGTCAAAAAAAGATAAAAATTTGATTTCTGATATGTTAAATCATCTTGTCAATAGTCAAATCCCAGAAATAGCTGAAAAAGAATGCTTAAGGCCAGGAATGGGATTATCAGCTATTCAATTAGGGGTACCTAAAAAATATTTTGTAATTGCTCACGAACAAGATGATAATACTTTTAATAAATATATTATTATTAATCCCAAAGTAAA
This sequence comes from uncultured Muribaculaceae bacterium, assembly GCA_964461005.1. Taxonomy (GTDB): domain Bacteria; phylum Bacillota_I; class Bacilli_A; order RF39; family UBA660; genus JAAZBI01. Next base: position 6,512 of record CAYWQQ010000008.1, on the reverse strand, counting down.
AACCTTTTCTGAAGAATTAATTTATGTTGAAGATGGTGAAGGTTGTTTAAGTGTTAACCGTGAAGTTGATGGAATTGTTCCTCGTCATGCTCGTATAACTATTGAATATGAAGATATAGATGGTAAAAAACAAGAAATTAGAGTAAGAGAAGAACTAGCCATAGCTTTTCAACATGAAATTGATCATCTAAATGGAATACTATTTTTTGATCATATCGATTCGAAAAACCCTTATAAAGACGAAGAAAAAATGAGAATGATTTAATTCTCATTTTTATTTTCAGTTAATTTAACACTTACTAATTTACTTACACCAGACTCTTGCATAGTAATTCCATATAATTTATCAACATATTCCATAGTTTTCTTTTTATGAGTAATCAATATAAATTGTATTTTTGATTTCAATGTTAATAAGAATTGTCCAAAACCAATAACATTAGCATCATCCAAAGCTGCTTCAACTTCATCTAAAATGCAAAATGGTACAGGGCGAACTTTTAATATGGAAAACAAAATAGCAATAGCTGTTAAAGTTTTTTCCCCTCCTGACAATAAAGATAAATGTTGTAACTTTTTACCTGGAGGAAGTGCTACAATATCGATTCCAGTTTCTAATATGTTTTGAGGATCAGTTAATTTTAAGCAGGCTTCTCCACCACCAAATAATTCTTTAAATGTTATTTTAAATTCATTGGCTATCTTATTAAATGTATTTAAAAATGAATCTTTCATAACATTATCCATTTCATTGATGATTTCTAATAAAGTATTTTCTGCTTTAAATAAATCATTTTTTTGTTCATTTAAAAAACTATATCTTTCATTAATGCGCTCATATTCTTCAATTGCTGCAATATTAACAATACCTAAATCTTTCATGATCTTTTTATTTTGATTAACTGTTTTTCTAGCTTCAATTTCCGGTATCATCAAAATGTAATTTTCTTTAGCTTTTTCATATGTTAAACTATATTCTTCATTTAATGTGTTCAATAAATTATCTAATTTTACATCTAAACGATTTACTTTGATTTCAGCCTCTTTTAATACATTTTGTTTTGAAAAAGAAAGAGATATTTGTCTTTTAGCATCTTTTTCTGATTCAGATATTTTTTCATTTATTGTTTCTATTTTAATTTTATATTCATTTATTTCTTTTTCTAAAAGTTGTTTTTCGTTTAGTTGATTATAATATTCATTTAAAATTTTTTCTTCTCTATCATCCCAATTATTACCTACAATTGAATTTAAATTTGCTAGTAACATTTCTTGTTCTTGTTGTTCATTATTCAATTTTAATAATTCAGCAGATTTTTGATTAATTAGTTCTTCAATTACAACTTGATTTGTTTTAATTTTATTAAAATCTTCATTAATTATAGATAATTCTTCATTATATTTTGTTTTCTCATTAATATAATTACTAATTTTTATTTCCAATGATTTTATTTGTAATTCGTTTTGTCTTAATTCTTGTTTTTGAGAGAAAACATTTGTCTTATTATTTAAAGTTCCACCAGTTAAAGAACCCCCTACATGAATAACTTCACCATCTAATGTTACTACTTTGTAACGATGATTAATTTTTTTGCTAATTTCATTAGCACTATCTATGTCTTTAGCTACTAAAACATTCCCTAATTGATTTAAAATTATTTCTTCATATTGAGAATCAAAAGTCACTAAATTTGATGCCAAATCAATAAAACTAGCTTCAGCTTTTAATAAAGTTAAAACTTCTTTTTCTATATATTTTCTTTTAATAATATTTAAAGGAAAAAAAGTAACTCTACCTAATTTATTTTCTTTTAGATAGAAGATAGCTTCACTAGCCTTTCTTTCATCGTCAACGACAATAAAGCTGGAACTACCGCCCAATGCTACATCAACTGCTAAAGAATAGCTTTCATCAACTTGAATTAAATTACCAATTGTATTATGAATTCCTCTTAATTTAGGATTGTTTAAAACACTTGTTATTCCTCGAGGCAGAAAACTATTATTTTCCATAGCGCTTTCAATAATACTGTTTTTATGAATTAACATCATTTTTTCTTGATTTAAATTATTTAAATATTCAATGGTCTTATTTAACTTCAAATTAATGTCATCTTTACTTTTGGTTTTTAACTCTATTTGCTTTAAATAATCATCCCTTTTTGATTGGTTATCAGATAATTCAGATGTAATCACTTTGTTTTGATTTATTAAAGACAATCTTTTTTCTTGAACAGATATTAACTGATCATGAATTTTTGTATCTTCACTTTGATAACGGCCTTGTTCTGTAAGCAAAATTTTTTGACCATTAAGTTTTTCTACTTCTTTTGATATTTCTAAAAAACGACTTTGAGCAATTCTCAATTTATCATTTATTTTCATTAATTCTACTTTTTGACTTTCAACCGTAACATCGACACTACTACTTGTTTCACTAAGTTTAGATAATTCATCATTTAAAGAATCAATTTGATATTTTACAGTCTGATATTCTTTATTAAATTGTTCTATATCATATACAATCAAAGATATTTCAACACTCTCTAATTCTTTTTTAGCATCTACATATATTTTAGCTTTCTCACTTTGTTCCTTCAATGGTTCTAATTGTCCTTCAATTTCATTTAAAATGTCATTGATTCTTTGAATGTTAAAATGAGTTCTTTCTAGTTTTCTTAATGCTTCTTCTTTTCTTTTTTTATACTTTAATACTCCTGCAGCTTCTTCAAAAATTATTCTTCTTTCTTCTGGTTTATTACTTAATATTTCCTGAATATCACCTTGAGAAATAACATTGAATGCGTCTTTTCCCATACCTGTATCTAAAACTAAATTAATCACATCTTTTAAGCGACATTTTTCATTATTAATATAATATTCATTTTCACCAGTTTTATAAACTTTTCTCTTGATAGAAATTTCTGAAAATTCCAAAGGAAAATATAAATCACTATTATCAAAAATCAAAGTTACTGAAGCACTATTAGAAGGAATTCTACTTTTACTACCCGAAAAAATAACATCCGTCATATTTCCTTCACCACGAAGAGTTTTTACTGATTGTTCTCCTAATACCCATCTTACTGCATCAACAACATTACTTTTTCCTGATCCATTAGGTCCAACAATAGCTGTTAATTCTTGATCGAAATCAATGATTGTTTTTTCTGCAAAAGATTTAAATCCTACTGCTTTAATTTGTTTTAAATACATAATCTCACCTTATTATTCAATCTGTGCTTGTTTATTTAAAGCACTTTTTGCAGCTTCTTGTTCTGCTTGTTTTTTGGTACCAGCTGTTCCCTCACCAAAGATAATGCCATCGACTTTAACGACAACATTAAACGTCTTGTTATGAGGAGGACCTGATTCGGTTACTAATTCATAAGAAACATTTCTTTTTTCAACTTGAACTAATTCTTGAAGAATAGTTTTGTAATCTTTAAAAAAATATTCATTCTCTGTTTCAATCTTAGGAATAATTACTTTTTTAACGATTTCTTTGACTTTATTGATTCCTTGGTCAAGATATACAGCCGCTAGAAAAGATTCAAAAACATCAGCTAAAATAGTTTTTCTTGTTTTTCCACCACTTTTTTCTTCACCATGACCTAATCTAACAATCTCACTAAAATTTAATGATAAAGCAAATTCATACAAAGCGTCTTCACAAACATAAGTTGATCTCATTCTAGTCATTTGACCTTCCTCAACATTTTGAGAATTATATAGAAATTCGCTAATTACTAATTCTAATACTGCATCGCCTAAAAATTCTAATCTCTCATAATTAACTACTCCCTCATGCTCATATGAGTAAGAAGAATGAGTAAAAGCTTCTTCATATAAAGATTTATTACGAGGCACTATATTAAACTTTTCTAATAAGTTTTCCATCATATCACCTCTTTTATTATAGCAAAACATTATTAATAATACAAATAAACAATTCCTTTTTTTGTTTTACAAACTTTAAAAAATAGCGTAAAATAATAATAGGTGGTAAAATGAAAAAAGTATTAATCTTTTTGATAAAAACATATCAAAAATTACCTCTTCATTCTCATACTGCTTGTCGCTTTCAACCAACTTGTTCTAATTATGCAATTGAGGCTTTAGAAACATATGGTTTTTTTAAAGGAAGTTGGTTAGCTAGCAAAAGAATTATTAGATGTAATCCCTTTGGAAAAATAGGATATGATCCAGTACCAAAAAGGAGCGAAAAATGAAAAAAGCAAAAATTTTTGTTTTAATTATATTAATGGTTTGTTTATCTGGCTGTTTTAAAAAAGACACATTAGAAGATATAACAATTTATACAACTAATTATCCAACAGAATATATTACAAAATATATCTATGGTGATAATGCAAATATATTAAGCATTTATCCAAATAATGTTGATATTACAAAATACAAATTAACTGATAAACAAATTGATGATTATAGTAAAGCTGATATTTTTATTTATAATGGCTTAAGTGATGAAAAAGAATACGCAATCCAAATGTTAAATAAAAATAAACAATTATTAATTATTGATTCCACAATAAGTATGGAATATGAAACAGATAGTGAAGAATTATGGATAGATCTTTCTAACTTTCTGATGATGGCTCAAAACATAAAAAATGGTTTTAACGAATACATTACAAGTACATATTTGAAAAAAGACATTGAAGAAAACTATGAACAATTAAAAGTGGAAATATCTGAGTTAGATGCTGAAATTAAATTGCTAATATCTAATTTATCAAATAAAACACTTGTAGTTGGTAATGATGTTTTCTTATATTTAAGAAAATATGGAATCAATATAATATCTCTTGAAGAAAATGATAACTTAACAGACAAAATGATTTCTGATGTAAATAAAATGATTGATAGAAAGCAAGTAAGTTATATATATTTAAAGAGTGAAAAAGACTTGAATGCCACTATAAATAAATTAGTTGAAACTAAAAAAATAGAAATTGTTTACTTACACAGTTTATCAAATTTAAGCGATGAAGATAGAATCGAAAAATTAGATTATTTACAAATTATGAATAGTAATGTCGATAAATTAAAAAAAGAATTATATAAATAAAAAGATAGTATAAACTATCTTTTTTTTATTCAAACCATAATCCTTTAGTTTTTAATTCATCAATGCCTTTTGCTTGTTCACTTGCTTTTATATAAAAATATGTCTTTGTGTTTTTATCTGCTATGAAATACATATAATCAGATTTAATTGGTTTTAAAACGGAATTGATAGCATTCTTACCAGGGCTAGAAATAGGACCGATTGGTAATTTACCGCTCATACTTGGTAAGTAAGTATTATATGGACTCTGATAATTTATAGCAACGTTTTTAGGAACACAATTTTCTGTTTTAGTTGCATAACAATTTGTAGGGCAACTACCTAATGACCATTGTTTTTCTAAACGATTTAAGAAAACACTTGCTACTAAATCACCCTCGCCTTTAGTTAAAGCTTCTTTTTCAACAATACTAGCTAAAGTTAAAATTTCATGAATAGTAAATTTAGAATTATTTATTTCTTCTTTATAAGCAGATAATACCTTATCCATTTGCGTTAACATACTTTTGAATATATCTTTTACAGAAACATCTTTGTTTTCAAAAAAATATGTATCTGGAAACAAATAGCCCTCTAAAGAATAATATAATTTACTATTTTTAATATCGGCTTTTATAAACCAATATTCTGCAATTAATTCGTCTAAATAGGTTTCATCTTTTAATAGATTATAGACATCTTCTTCTGTGCTATTTGTTGAAGATGCTATTTTTTTTGCAATTTTGGGAATATCATATCCCTCAATAAATGATATGACAATTTTATCAGCAATAGGTTTGCCTTGCAAAGTTTTAATTATTTTAGGTACATCCATATTAGTATTCAATATATATTTTCCATAATTTAAACCAGTAATATTATATACTTTTAAATATAATTTAAACATATCTACATTTCTAATTAAGCCTTTTTTAGATAATAAAGTTGCTATAGTACTGCCACTACTTCCTTGAGGTATTATTACTTCAATTTTTTTATCTGCTTGTGAAACTGAAGATAGTTGATATATATAATAACCAAAAAATATAGTAAAAAGTAAAACAACAATTCCACTAATTATTAATATCTTTTTCATTGCATTCACTCCTTGCTTAATTATTATATCATATCAAAAAAAAAAGATACAATCGTATCTTTAATAAACAAAAAAAGTATTGGCAACGTCCTATCTTCGCTTACACTATTTTCAGCGCTGAAGTGCTTAACTACTGTGTTCGGAATGGGAACAGGTGATTCCACTTCGCTATAGTCACCAATACAAATAGAGAAATAATTCTCTGAAAACATGATAATGTGGTTCAACAAATTAGTTATATGGTTAAATCCTCGATCTATTAGTACTAGTCCGCTCAACGTATCACTACGCTTCCACTCCTAGCCTATCAACCAGTTAGTCTAACTGGGATCTTACTATATAAAA
>CAYWQQ010000007.1:0-28274 GCA_964461005.1 uncultured Muribaculaceae bacterium | reverse complement strand
TTTTTCACCACAATATTGGTTGCTTTGATTCTGATTTTAAAATATATTTTATTGATGTTGGACAGGGAGATGCAATTTTAATAAAATTACATAATCAAAAAGAAACTATATTAATTGATACTGGTGGCAGATTAAATTATCAAAAAGATTGGCAAATCAAAAATAAAACATTTTCTTTAGCAAAAAGTAGCTTAATACCTTTTTTCAAGTCAATAGGAATAAATAAAATAGATTATTTAATACTTACTCATGGTGATGATGATCATATGGGAGAAGCAGTTAATTTGGTAGATAATTTTAAAGTAGAAAAGGTAATATTAAATTGTGGAGATTTTAATGATTTAGAAAACAATTTAATTAAAGTTTTAAAAAGAAAAAATATTGATTACAATCTATGCTTAGATAAATTAGAAATAGACAATTACAAGTTTAAATTTTTAAATACAAAAAAATATAATAATGAAAATGATAATTCCATTGTTATATTTGCAGATATTAGTAATAATAAATTATTACTAATGGGAGATGCGGGGGTAGAAGTGGAAAAAAATATATTAAACAAATATAATTTAAAAGATATAGACATTTTAAAAATAGGACATCACGGTTCAAACACTAGTAATAGTGAAATTTTTATAAAAACGATAAAACCAAAAAATTCAATTATTAGTGTTGGTAAAAAAAACAAATTTGGTCATCCTAAAGATAGTGTTATAAATATGTTAAAAGATTCAAAAGTATACAGAACAGATTTAGATGGAAGTATTGAAATAAAAATAGAAAAAAACCAATATATGATTAAGACATGTCGTCCATAGAATTATTATGAAGAGATAAAAATAGAATTATATTAATAAAACATTAATTAGTGTGATATAATTTTTTTAGGGTGAAAATATGATAAGAATAGTAAAAGACGAGCTAACTGCTAATAAATGTGATGATTTACTTACTGAATTAATTCAAGATGAGAGAAAATATGATGATTTTATAATTGAAAATTTTAAAGTGAAAGATTATTTTAAAAATATAATTAAAGATGATAAAAATATTCTATTATGTTTTGAAGATAAGGAAAATATAATTGGCTACATATTTTTTAAATATCAATTTCAAGATAATAGAGTAGGATATTTGATTGATGGTTTATATGTAAAAGAAGAATTCCGTAACCAAGGAATTGCTAAGTCATTAATTAATAAAGGACTTGATATAATAAATAATCAAAAAATTGATTTTATAGATATAAATGTTAAGTATGAAAATATAATTGCAATAAAATTATATGAATCATTCGGATTTAAAACTTTTAGTATAAAAATGAGAAAAAACGGTATTTAATCTGATTTATTAACTAACTAATATCATTTGATAAATTAACAGATGGTCAGCAAAAAGATGATATATTTTATGTATAAGTACTATAATTGATGAATTAATATGATGTATAAATTATGTTGAGGTAAACTTGTATGGAGGAAAATAGTTTTTTATATTTTACTCAAAATGAAGTTATATCAAAAATTGATATAGATTCAAGATTAATTGATTCGTTTAAAAGAGTAATGAAAAAAATGCAAGAGTACTACAATGCAAACGGATATTCTATTCAAAGAAATTATAAAGAATTTCTCGAAAAATATTTACTTAATTCTGGTACAAATAATTTGAAAATATACAAAATGAAGAACAAGAAGAAAACGAATATCAAGGAATGCATATGTAATTAAAAGAAGCGAATAAACGCTTTCTTTTTAATTGAATTAAATCTTGTACATGGTACAAAATTATCATAATATGAGTAAAAAGAATAATTTATTAAAAATTTTTAAGTGAGAAGAAAAACGTGAGTTAATGTGATATACTACATAATAGTAGGTGATATTATGAAAAATATATATGTTGTTTATGGAAATGAAAAATATTTAATTGAATCTTCTTTAAACAAAATAATTGAAACTAATTCTGCTTCTGAAATAATTAAATATGATTTAAATATGGATTTAGTAAACAATATTGTTGAAGAAATTATTAGTTTTCCTTTGTTTGCAGATAAAAAAACAATAATAATTTTAAATGCTTTATTTTTGACTGGTTTAAACAATAATATTTCTGAAGAAGAAACTGCTATTTTTGAAAAAATTTTATTTGATGTATCTGATCAAATAAATTTGGTTTTTGTTGTTGAAAATGAAAAACTAGATGGTAGAAAGAATATTGTTAAAAAATTATTAAAAGATTCTAACATTTTAGAGTGCAATAAATTTTCTGATCAAGAAAACTATGAGTTTGTTAAATCTAAATTTGAAGATGATAATTATCAAATTGATTTGAAAGCTATCAATAGTTTGTTGGATAAGTCAAAAGAAAATTTATCTTTGCTTATGAGCGAAGTTGAAAAATTAAAATTATATAAAAGTGATACTAAAATTATTACAAAGGATGATGTTGACCAATTAGTATCTAAGTATGATTATGATAATGTTTTTGAGTTAACTAACAGTGTTATTAATAAGGACTTAAATAAATCTTTATTTTTGTATCAAGAATTATTAAAAAGAGGCGAGGAACCAATAAAGATTATTGTTTTGCTAGCAAACCAATTTAGAACAATTTTTCAAGTAAAAAGAATGCTGCTAATGACAAATGATAATTATGAGATAGCTGAAAAATTAAAAATTCATCCCTATCGGGTAAAACTTGCAAAACAAATAAGTATCTCAGAAGATATGCTATTAAAATATTTAGAAGATCTAGCTGATTTAGATGCTGATATAAAGATGAATAAAGTTAACAAAGAAGCGGCATTGGAAATGTTTTTCTTAAATATGTAAAAAAAAGATTTAGTTTTCTAAATCTTTTTATATTTTTCTATATAAGCCAATAGCTTTTCCTAAAATAGTTACATTATTTAAAATAATTGGTTCTAGAAGGTCGTTTTCAGGTTGTAATCTGATATGATCTTTTTCTTTGTAAAATCTTTTTAATGTTACTTCGTTTTCGTCGGTCATTGCTACGACAATTTCACCATTGTTGGCATCTTTTTGTCTTTGAATTATAACAATATCCCCATCTAAAATCCCGGCATTAATCATACTATTTCCACTAACATTTAAAGTAAAAACTTCTTTTTGATTTGGTATTAAAAATGATGGTAATGAGAAAAATTCATTAGGATTTTCAATTGCTTCAATTGGAGAACCAGCTGTTACTCTTCCTAATAGAGGAACTTCAGTAATATCAGAGTTAGTATTCATATATTCGTTTTTAACTAGTAATTCGATTGCACGGCTTCTATTATTACTTTTTTTTATAAATCCTTTTTCCTCAAGATTTGATAAATGTACTTGTATTGTTGCTGGTGAAGATAATCCTAAAAATTTACCTATTTCTCTAACTGTTGGTGGATACCCATTTTCAGCTATTCCTTTTTTTATATAAGTTAAAGCTTCCGCTTGACGGGAAGTCAATTTCTCCATAAAAGCCTCCTTTTATTATTTATATTTTAAGGTTAACACACAAAGTGTAAAATGTCAAACAGATGTTTGTTATTTGCTTGACACGAACATTTGTTCATAGTAAGATGAACGTAGAAAGAAAAGGAGTGGTGGTCATGAATTTTAAAGGAATATTGGTAACAAGTGTTGTGGTTTTATTGTTTTTTTCATTATGTTCAATTCGTTTTGAAAAATTGCAATATAATCAAGAAGAAACAAAAGCTTTTGTAGTAAATGTCAAATAATTGTTAACACTTTTAATCATTTGATTTTTTTGTTATAATAATTTTTACAAGGATGTGTAAAAATGAAAAGCAAGAAAATTGATATTGATTATAAAATTATCAACAATATAAAAGCTTTAGCGATAGACATGATAGATGCTGCCGGTTCTGGTCACCCAGGAATTGTTTTAGGAGCGGCACCTATTATGTATACTTTGTATGCAAAGCATTTAAATATTAATCCCAAAGATACTAAATGGTTAAATAGAGATCGTTTTATTATGTCTGCTGGACACGGTTCGGCTTTGTTATATGCAAATTTATTTGCATTAGGTTATGATTTATCTTTAGAAGATTTAAGAAATTTTCGAAGAAAAGGATATAAAACTCCAGGACATCCAGAATTAAATGTTACTCCTGGTGTTGATTTTACAACCGGTCCATTAGGTCAAGGCTTTGCTTCTGCAGTTGGATTTGCTATGGCAGAAAAATTTTTATCAGCTAAATATAATGATCCAAAAAAAACTTTGTTTAATTATAATACATATGTACTTTGCAGTGATGGTGATTTAATGGAAGGAGTTAGCTCAGAAGCTGCTTCTTTAGCAGGCCATTTAAAATTAGGTAATTTAATTGTATTGTATGATTCTAACCATATTTCTTTAGATGGCCATACTAAGTTGTCTTTTACTGAAGATGTTTTAAAAAAATATGAGGCGATGGGTTGGCAAACTATTCAAGTTAAAAATGGTGATTCAGTTAGTGAAATTGATAAAGCAATTATTAAAGCTAAAAAAGATTTATTTAGACCAACAATTATCGAAGTTAAAACAACAATTGGCAAAGGCTCACATTATCAAAATACAAATGAAGTTCATGGTAAGCCTCTTGCAAAAGAAGATATTTTACAATTGAAAGAAAAATTAGATGTTCATGGAGTTCCGTTTACTTTTTCTAATGATGCTAGTGAAGCTTTTAGACAAATGGTATTTGAAAGAATAAATCCCATTTATAGTGAATGGAAAAACAATTTTGATAAAAGTTCCGAAGATATTCAAAAAGAAATATTTGATTTATTAAATGGCAAAGTTAGTTTAAATTTAAATTTATCAAAAATATATAATGAATTTAGTTTAGAAGTAAAAGAACCTATGAGAGAAATAAATAGTGATGTGATGAACACAATCAGCAGTCTAGTAAGTAATTTTTGGGGAGGAACTGCTGATCTTTCGTCATCTACTAAAACTTTTTTAGAAGAAAAAGGAACTTTTTCTTCAGAAAATTATTCTGGTAAAAATATATTTTTCGGGGTTAGAGAACATGCTATGGGAGCTATTTTGAATGGTATTGCTGCTTCAGGCATGAGAGTATTTGGAAGCACATTTTTAGTGTTTTCTGACTATTTAAAACCAGCCTTGAGAATAGCAGCTATTAGTAATTTACCTGTAACATATGTATTTACACATGATTCAATAAACATTGGACCTGATGGGCCAACTCATCAACCAATTGAACAGTTAGAATCATTAAGAAGTATACCTAATTTTTCTGTTTATCGTCCTGCTGACACAAAAGAAATAGTAGGAAGTTGGGAAAGTATTTTTAAAAGTACAGGACCTAATGCTATAATCATATCTCGAAATGAAGTAGCAAATCTTGTTAATACTTCGATTATTGATGTTAATAAAGGAGCATATATTGTTCGTAAAGAAAAAACTAGATTAAACGGCATTATTATTACAACTGGAAGTGAAGTAGAATTAGTGATTTCTGTAGCAGAAGAATTATATAAAAATGGACTTGATTTGCGTATTGTTTCAATGCCTTGTCAAGAGAAATTTGATGAACAAAATGCTTTATATAAAGAAGATATCTTACCTTATAAAGCAGTAAAAATAATGGTTGAGCCAAGTTCTTCAAACGGCTTATGCAAATATGCTACTTGTCAAGAATGTGTTATAGGAATTGATGAATTTGGTATTAGTGGAACCAGCCAAGAAGTATTGGAAGAATATAATTTTACATTTAATAAATTAAAAAATAGAATTACTAAATTATTTAGATAAAGATTGAAGAAAAGTAGATAATTTAGTATTATATATAAATAAGGAGTGAATAAGAATGTTATTAGATATTTTATATGTTGTGATTGGTTTGATATTGGGAGCTGTAGCAGGTTTTTTCATAGCAAAAAATTATATGGAAAAATATTTGAAAAAAAATCCCCCAGTAAATGAACAAATGATAAAAATGATGATGACTCAAATGGGAAGGACACCTTCTCAAAAACAAGTTAATCAAATGATGAATGCAATGAAAAAGCAATTATAATATAATTGCTTTTTTTATGTTATAATTATTGTAGGTGATAAAATGGAAAAAGTAAGTATTATTGTTCCAATTTATAATGCAGAAAAATATATGAGTTTATGCTTTGACAGCTTATTTAAACAAACTTATAAAAATATTGAAATTATTGCTGTTAACGATAAGAGCTCTGATAGCTCTTTAGAGATTTTAAAAAATTATCAAAATGAGAATAAAAATTTAATTATTATTGATTTAGAATTAAATTGTGGAGTTAGTAATGCTCGTAATCAAGGTATGAAAAAAGCTACAGGGGAATATATCTTTTTTATCGATAGTGATGATTTTATGGATAAAGATGCTATAAAGATATTAGTCAATAAAGCAGTAGATAATCAAGCTGATGTTGTTGATATGGAAAGATTATTTTGGTATAAACAAAATGGCAAAATATTGACTTTTACAGAAAGAAAACAATTAAAAAAAGATTTAATTATTGATAATATGTATAGATCAAAAAAAGCTTTACTTTTACCTAGATATGTAACTGGTAAATTATACGCTAAAAGTGTCGTCAAAGATGTTATGTTTAATGATAAATTGAGATGCTATGAAGATGCTTTATTTAATCATGAAATAAAACCAAAATTTAAAAAATACATGTATGCTCAAGGAGTTTTTTATCATTATTTACAAAGACCTAATTCTTTGATTAATACAGTTAGTACAAATCACTTGGATTATTTATTAGTGGGAAAAGAAATAAAGAGTTTTTATAAAAAAATCAATTATTTTAATTTAAAAATAGAAAAAGAAATTAACAATATAATTTGTAGTGATATTTTTGTAATAATAAGTTCAAAAATAGCACAAATGAAAATTTCTAAAGCTAGCAAACATAGCTATTTGAAGAAATTTTTAAAATTAAAAAAAGAATTAAAATTAGATAAAATTAGCTTAAAAAATAAATTTTTATTCTTTTTCTTTTCTAAATTTGGCAAAATATATTATGCTTTAATTAAAAATATTAATTTAATTGATTTAAGTTTCCGTTTTCTTAATTTTAAAAACAAAATTGAAATAAATAATAATAAACAAATAAAAACAATTGAAAATATATATGCAATTATGGAAAAAAAGGTTGGTAAATAGGATGAAGCAAACCATATTAGTAAATAAAAAGAAAAATATAAAAATAGAAAAAATAGTAAAACCAAAGTTAGTATATTTACCTTTAATTGGTTATAAATCCGAATGCAAAAAAGTAGTAAATATTGGTGATTCAGTAGCAATAGGCACTTTAATTGCCAAGAGTAAAGTACCTTTTGAAATAAGGGTTCGTTCTACTGTTAGCGGTAAAATTATTGATGTTTTAGAAAAAACATATTTAAATGGAACAAAAGTTAAATGTATTGTAATAGAAAACGACTTTAAAGAAACAATAGAACCAATTAAAATAAAAAAACCAACTAATCAATTAGAATTTGTTGAATTACTAAAAGCTTATGGCATTCAAGGAATGGGCGGTAGTGGCTTTCCAACCTATTTGAAATATCAAAACGAATTAAAAATCTTAGTTGTAAATGCTATTGAGTGTGAGCCATATTTAAATGCTGATAATGTTTTGGGAATTACATATGTCGAAGAAATAATTAAAGGTTTAGAAAGAATAAAACAAATCATGAATTTAGAAAAAGTAATTATCGCGGTTAAGAAAAAAAATATTACTTTTGTAAAAACATATCAAGAACAATTAAAGAATAATAAGCAAATAGAATTAATAGTATTAGAAGATTATTATCCTTTAGGTTATGAAAGAAATTTAATAAAAGAAGTGTTAAATGTAAAATATAAAAGTTTACCAAGTGAAAAACAAATAGTTGTTAATAATATTGCAACTATTTATATGATAGCTAAAGCTTTAAAAGATGAATATTTAACCACAAGAATAATAACACTAAGTGGTGATTTAACTAAGACAACTAATTATGAAGTAAAAATAGGAACAATCTTTTCTGATATTTATAACATGGAAAAAGAATGTCATTTAATTGCTGGAGGCCCAATGATGGGAGAATGTCTTTTAGATGATGACATAATAGTAACTTATAATTTAAATGGCCTTTTATTGATGAAAGAGATATCAAATGACGAAGAAAATTGTTTGCGTTGTGGTAAGTGTATTGAAGTTTGTCCAATGAAATTATCACCTGTTTTAATTAAAGACAGTCTTTTTAGTATTGATAAATTAAAAACAATGAATCCTGAAAAATGCATTGAATGCGGTTTGTGTTCATATATTTGTCCGGCTCAAATAAAAATTAGAGAAAGAATAAAAGAAGCTAAGAAGATTGTGAGGGAAAAATAATATGAAATTAGTTTATGAAAAAGGACCATATTTGAAAGATTCTGATAATACTAATAAAATAATGAAGAGATTATTCATTGCATTATTACCTATCATTTTATTTGGTTTTTATAAAAATGGTATACTTCCTTTTTATCAAGGATATACTAATGTTTACGGATTATTTCAACCTTTAATTTTGATTGCAACAGCAGGCATAACATCTTTAGCGACTGAATATTTGTATAATAAATATATATTAAAATTAAAAAATCCATTGCAAGGAAAATATGCTATTTTCCCTGGATTGTTTTTTAGTTTATTGATGAGTATAAATACTCCAATATGGATAATAATAATGGGAGCATTTTTTGCAACAGTTATTGGTAAATTAATATTTGGAGGTTTTGGTCACAATATATTTAATCCAGCTTTAGTTGGAGCATTATTTGTTACCATTTCATATGGGGCATTAATTTCCGGAGGATATTTAAATGCTTTGGAATTAGATACAATTTCAGGACCAACAGCTTTAGCAAGTAATTATTTAGATAATTTTCCTAAAGTAATTACCTCTTTTGGAGGTATTGGTAACTATTTATTTGGTTTTATACCTGGTACATTAGGTGAAACACCAAAATTATTGATCTTATTAAGTTTTCTATATTTAGCAATTACAAAAACAATTAAATATATGATACCAATGGTATATATCGGTGTTGTTTTTATAACTACCTTTATTATTGGCTCAATTAATGGTTTAGATATTACTTTTCCATTATTTCAAATTTTAACAGGTGGATTACTATTTGGAGCTGTGTTTATGGCGACAGATCCTGTGACAACACCGACTACTAAGAGTGGACAAATTTTATTTGGAATTGGATTAGGAATATTAACTGTTATCTTTCGTTTTTTAACTGCATATCCAGAAGGAGTTTTAACTTCAATATTAACGATGAATATGTTGGTTGTTATAATTGATGAATTTGGAGATAAAATGAAAAGAAAAATATATTTAAAAATAATAGCACTAATCATCTGTATAGCTTTAATTATTGGTATTGGTTTACTAATTGGTAATAAAATTAGTTCTCCAGTAGAAACAAATTCTAATTATAAAATATTAGAAAAAACTAATAAAAAATATCAAGTTACTCAAAAAGGTTTTGGTGGTTTAATTAAGGCAACAATTATTTTTGATAAAGATTTAATTAAAGAAATTAATATTATTTCACATAATGAATCTTTGTGGCAAAACATTGAAAAAGATAATTATTTGCAAAAATTAATTGATAATCAAGAAAAACTTGAAGATTTAGATACAGTAAGTGGTACAACAATTACTTCAAAAGCTTTAAAAGAGATGATAATCAATACTAAAGAAGATTATAGTAAGGAGTAGTTATGAGAAAAAGAATAAGTTCATTTATTAAACAAAATCCAGTCTTTGGAATGACTTTAGGAATGTGTCCTTTACTAGCAATAACGACTACTTTTGAAAATAGTTATTTAATGGGATTATCTTTATTATTTGTTTTAATTCTATCTAATATTATTGTTTCTTTAATAAAAAAATGGATTCCAAACAAAATAAGAATCCCTGTTTATATAACTATTATCGGGACTTTTGTTACTATTTTGCAATATCTATTAATTACATATGTACCTCAATTAAATTCTAGTTTAGGTATATATATTCCCTTAATAACAGTTAATTGTATTGTTTTAGGAAGAGCTTTAGGTTACGCTTCAAGACATAATTTGAGAGATAGTATTAAAGATGCTTTGAAAATGGGAATCGGATATACATTTTCTTTATCTTTAGTAGGTATAATCAGAGAAATTTTGGGTTCAAATACTTTAACATTGATGGAAAGTACAACCAATATTACTGGCTATCTTGCTAAATACAAAGTTTTTCCAGTTAATGATATTATTCCTAATCAGTTTTTCGCTTCACCAGCAGGAGTGTTATTAATAGTGGGATTATTGTTTGGACTTTTAAATTTAATTAAAGGAGTTGAAGAAAAGTGAGTTTAGTATCAATTTTTTTAATTAGCTTATTATCTGAAAATATTGTTTTAACTAAATTTTTGGGTATATGTCCAGTTATTGGCACTTCAAGAAATCGCAAGACAGCTTTAAGCATGAGTTTAGCTGTTATGTTAATTGTTATTTTATCAAGTATTATTACATATTTTGTATATTACTATTTTTTAAAACCTTATAATTTGGTTTTTATTCAGAGTGTTGTTTTTGTATTGATAATTGCTATTTTTGTTCAAATATTAGAGGGATTTATCAAAAAAAATAATCAAACTTTATATAAAAATTTAGGAATATTTTTACCTTTGATAACAACAAATTGTGCAGTTTTAGGTATCATCTTATTAAATATTGCTAATGAATATAGTTTTTTAGAAATGTTAATTTATGCGTTTGGATCAACTTTAGGATTTACACTAGTAATGTTTGTTTTTAGTTCTTTAAGAGAAAAAATGGAGAGAGCTCCAATTCCGAAAAAATTTAAAAATTTACCAATTGCATTTATAATGGCTTCTATTATGTCTATGATATTTTCTAGATTCATATTTTAGTTGACATTATTTGATTTATTAGATATACTTTAAAAGTAATAAAAAAGAGGAAAGAAGATGTATTCGTCTCACCTGATTGCTTAAGCTTTAGGTAAACAGCCACTTAATAAACTATTAAATAGTTATTTTGGTTGTGAGTGAATACGTTGTATTCACTTTTTATATTCTATGGAGGTGCTTTAAGATAGCTTTAAAAGAAAAAGATTTGCCAATTAATGATCAAATAAGATGTCAACAAATGATGGTTATTGGCCCAAATGGTGAACAATTAGGAGTTAAAAATAAGAACGATGCTCTTACTTTAGCAAGTTATTCAGGATTTGATTTAGTATTAATTAATGAAAGTACAAACCCACCGGTTTGTAAATTACTTGATTATAATAAATTTAAATATGAAAAAAAGAAAAAAGTAAAAGAATCACAAAAAAAACAAAGAGAAGTTAATACAGAAGTAAAAGAATATCGTTTATCGGTTACAATTGATAAACATGATTTTGATACAAAAGTAAATAATGTTATCAAATATTTAAAGAAAAATCACAAAATAAAAGTGACAATTAGATTTAAAGGGCGTCAAATGGCTCATATTGAACTAGGTAAAGAAGTTTTAAATCGTTTCTTTAATGCAGTTGAAGAACATGCGATTATTGAGCAAGCACCAAAATTAGAAGGAAAAAATATGTTTATGGGTTTAGCACCTAAAAAATAAGGAGAAAATAATTATGCCAAAAATGAAAACAAAAAAAGCAGTAGCTAAAAAAGTAAGAGTTAGACAAAGTGGGTCAGTTACTATTGGTCATTCAAGTAGTAGACATAACACTGGTAAAAAGAATGCTAAAGCGAATCGCGCAAAAAGAATAGCGAGTCCGTTAAGCAAATCTGATGAAAGAAGACTAAAAAATTTAATATAATTTTTTAGAGGGGAGATAAACATGACAAGAGTTAAAGGTGGCACAGTTGCACGTGCACGTCGTAAAAAAATATTAAAACAAGCTAAAGGGTTTTTTGGAAGTAAACATCGTTTATGGAAAACAGCCAAAGAACAATTAATGCATTCAGGAATGTATGCTTATCGTGATCGTAAACAAAACAAAAGAAATTTTAGAAAATTATGGATTACAAGAATTAATGCAGCTTGCCGCGAAAATGAAATTAGTTATTCTAAATTTATTAACGGTTTAAATAAAGCTGGATTACTAATTAATAGAAAAATGTTAGCTGAATTAGCTATTGATAATGCAGTAGCATTTACTGATTTAGTTGAAATTTCTAAAGGAGCTTTAGAAGGTGAAAAATACCAACCTAAAGTTACTAAAAAAGTAGAAGTAGAAGCAAAACCAGCAACTGTTAAAAAAACAACAGTTAAAAAAGAAACAACTGAAAATGTTGATGTAGAAAAAAAAGTAGCAGTTAAAAAAGATACAGAAAAAAAAGTAGCAGATAAAAAAGCAGATACAGTAAAAAAAGTAGCAGATAAAAAAGCAGATACAGTAAAAAAAGTAGTAACTAAAAAAGCAACTACTAAGAAAGCAACAGAATAAATAAAAGTCTAGAAATAGACTTTTTCTTTTTTTAGGGGAGTTTGTTAATTTAATATAGAATATAGTAATTAGGAAGTGTTTTTATGAATAGAATAAGTAGTGAACAGATTCTTGAAATTAGAAATAGTGTAAATATTGTTGATATTATTTCTGAATATATTCCTTTAGTACAAAAAGGCAAAAACTTTTTCGGTATTTGTCCTTTTCATGACGACCATAATCCGAGCATGTCAGTTTCACCAGAAAAACAAATATACACTTGCTTTGTTTGTGGTGCAACAGGAAATGTCTTTTCATTTATTATGGATTATGAAAAGGTTTCTTTTTTAGAAGCCGTCAAAAAAGTTGCTGATAAATTAAATATTGATTTAAAAATAGATAATTATCAAAAACCTGTTTCTCAATATGATAATTATTATGACATTTTAAATATGACTAATAAATTTTATCAAAATAATTTACAAACAAAAAACGGTATAATTGCTAAAAAATATTTACAGGATAGAGAAATAAATGACGAAATTATTAAAGACTTTGGAATTGGTTTATCTTTAGCTGGTAATGGTGTATATAAATTTTTAATTGAAAACAAGTTTGCAGCTAAAGATTTGATTGAATTAGGAATATGTAATCAAGGTGATAATGATTATCACGATGTTTTTAATAATAGAATAATTTTTCCTTTATATGATACTTTTGGTAAAGTTGTGGGGTTTAGTGGACGTATCTATAAAGGTGAAGATACTTCAAAATATATAAATTCTAAAGAATCACCAATTTTTCATAAAGGTTTAATGTTATATAACTATCATCGAGTTAAAGAATATGTTCAAAAAGAAGGTAGTTTAATTATTGTTGAAGGTTTTATGGATGTTATAGCTTTATCCAAATTTGGTATTAAAAATGTTGTAGCAACGATGGGGACAGCAATAACAAAAGAACAAGCCAAATTAATTAAAAAACTTTCTGCAAATGTATATTTAATGTTTGATGGAGATGCTGCTGGTGAAAAAGCAACTATAAATTGCAGTGAAGAATTAATGAAAATAGGGTTAGTTCCTAAAATAATAATGTTAGAAGATAAATTGGATCCTGATGATTATTTACAAAAAAATGGTTTGGGAAAATTAAAAGAAAAAATTAAAGATGCCTTATCATTTTTAGATTATAAAATGATTGTCTTAAAAAAAGATTATAATTTTGAAAACAGTAATGATATATCTGAATATATTAATAAGATTATTGATGAATTGAATAAAATTGATAATAATATTATTACTGATTATACTATTAATAAATTGAGTGAAGAAACCAAGGTTTCAAAAGACATAATTAAAGATTTAGTTAAAAAACAAAATAGACCTATTATTGTTAAAAAAGAAAAAGAAGTAATGATTAGTAAATATCAAAAAGCATATGAAACTTTATTATATTATATGTTAAAATATGTGGAAGTAATCAGAGCTTTTGATGAACAAAGTGTTTTCATTCCAACAGCTAATTATCGTTATTTAGCTTGTGAAATAGTGTCTTTTTATAATAAATATAAGAGTATTGATATAGCTGATTTAATTGCCTATTTGGAAGATAAAAATGAATTAGTTTTAACTTTAGGAAAAATTAATAGTTTAGATTTACCAGAAACTTATATTAAAGAAGAAATAGATGATTATATTAAGTTATTAAATGATTATCCTATAGAAATAATGGAAAAGAAAAAATTGGAAAAAGCTTATCAAGAAGCTATTACTGATGAAGAAAAAATAAATATAGCAAATCAAATATTAGATTTAAAAAAAGGAGTAAACATAAATGATTAAAACTTTAGAAGAAAGAAAAAAGACTTTAATTAAATTAGGTAAGAAAAAAGGATATATTACTTTCGTAGATTTGGCTGATGAATTAAAAGGATTAGATTTAGATGCAGATACATTGGATGAATTATATAATGTTTTTAATGAACAAAATATTGATGTAGTTGAACAAGAGGTAGATACAGAAGGGAAAATAAAAGAAGAAAACGAAATAGATTTATTAGAAAGTTTATCTTTACCTAAAAACATTAGTATTAATGATCCTGTTCGTATGTATTTAAAAGAAATAGGTAAAATAAATTTATTATCATTTGAAGAAGAACTAGTTTTGTCAAAAGAAGCTGGAGAAGGTAGTATACATGCCAAAAACTTATTAGCCGAAGCAAATTTACGTTTAGTTGTTAGTATTGCTAAACGTTATGTAGGACGTAATTTATCATTCTTAGATTTAATTCAAGAAGGAAATATTGGTTTAATGAAAGCCGTAGATAAATTTGATCCTTCTAAAGGTTTTAAATTTTCAACATATGCAACGTGGTGGATTAGACAAGCAATAACAAGAGCTATTGCAGATCAAGCTAAGACCATTAGAGTTCCTGTACATATGGTAGAAACAATTAATAAATTAAAAAGAATTCAAAGACAAATGACTTTGGAATTAGATCGTGAACCTACAGAAGAAGAGTTGGCGGAAAAAATGGAACTACCAATCGAAAAAATAAGAGAGATATTCAAAATTTCTCAAGATCCTCTTTCTTTAGAAACACCAATTGGCGAAGAAGAAGATTCACATTTAGGAGATTTTGTTCCAGATGAAAGTAATATGAGTCCAGAAGATTACGCTATAAATGAAGTTTTAAAAGATGATATCTCTTTGGTTTTACAAACACTAACTGAGAGAGAAGCAGAAGTATTAAAATTAAGATTTGGATTAGTTGATGGAACTTGTCGTACTTTAGAAGAAGTAGGTAATATATTTAATGTTACAAGAGAAAGAATTCGTCAAATTGAAGCTAAAGCTTTGAGAAAATTAAGACATCCATCTCGTTCAAAAAAATTAAAGGAATACTTAAGTGATTAATTTATCTCTCCGTTTGCAAACTATAGCTGATTTGATTTCTAAAGAAGATAATGTAATCGATGTTGGATGTGATCATGCTTTATTAAGTATTTATTTGGTACAAAAATACCAGCAGCAAGTATCTGCTTCTGATTTAAGAGCAGGAGCAGTAAAACAAGCTCAACAAAATATTGAAAAATACAGAATAAATAGTATTAATTTAAAGCAAGGTAATGGTTTAGAAACTATTTCTAATCAAAAAATTAACACTGCAATAATTGCAGGTATGGGTTGTCAAACTATTTTAAAAATATTAGACAATCCTAAAAGGAAACAATTATCAAAGCTAATAATTCAATCTAATAATGATTACTATTTGTTAAGAAAAAAAATATGTAATTTAGGATATTATGTATATAATGAAAAAATTATTAAAGATGGACATTACTATGCAATTATTGATTTTAGAAAAGGTAAAACCAAGTATAAGAGAAAAGATTACTATTTTGGCCCAATTCTTAGAAAAGAAAAATCTAAAACATATAAAGATTATTATAAATACATACTAAATCAACAATTAATTATTAAAGACAATATACCTAAAAAACATTTTTTAACAAGATATAAATTAGCCAGAGAAATATACAATATAAAAAAAGAAATAAAGTAATATATGTTTCTTTTTTTATTTTTTTTATGTTATAATTAAACCATGATAGGAAACTCGTCTTAGGAGGTGCCAGATAATGAATTTATTAAATTTGTTATTGCCTTTTAAGTGGTTAATATTAGGGGTAAAAGAGGTTTTGTGTGGTATATTTTTTATATTCAATAAAATCTTCTTTTTCTTTGCCTTTTTATTTAAAACCATTCTAAAGTCATTAATCAAAATAGGCCGAGCACTAATCAATGGTATAAGTAAATTTTTTAAATCAACAAATAACTTAATTAAAAAATTAGGTTTTTCTGTGTTTTCTGGTATCAAGAAACTATTCATTGGTATATTTTCTGGTATCAAGAAAGCAATGTTTTTTATTGAAAAATCATTTATTGGTTTGTTTTCAGGTGTTAAATACTTATTTATGCAACTTATATTAAAAATTAAATTTTTATTTGTAGGAATATTTTCTGGTATTAAATATTTATTTTTAGGGATCTTTATTGGTATAAAGTGTTTATTTATATATATTTTTAAATTTATAGGATTAATTTTTAAATATATATTTAAAGTCATAGGATTAATTTTTAGTTATTTATTTAAATTTATACGTTTTATTGTAAAACAATTTGGTAGATTTTTTGATTTTGTATTAAAATATTTGATGATAGTTTTGAAATTTATATTTGTTACTATTCTATTTAGATTTTTCAAAGAAATAGGATTGTTCTTAATTTCTATTCCTAAATTTATCTTAAGTATATTTAAGTTTTTAGGCATTGGTTTATATACCATTTTAATTTTCCCATTTGTATATTTATATAAGAATTTTGTTAGAATATTTAGAAATACTATTGTTTCAATCAAAAACAAAATAAAGACAGCTTTCTTATATACAATTAGTATTCCTGCAAAAATAAAGAAAGCAGTTGTGGATTGGTTTAATAATTTGAGCTTTATAAAAGATATTCATAATCGTCGAGAAATGAAAAGACAAACTCTATTAATCGATTTCGATGCTGAAGATGCAATTAGAAGTGAAAAGAAATTAATGTATAAGTTTGTTGCGCGTAATATAGAAGGTAAAATAGAAAAAGGATATTTAGCAGCATATTCTAAATTAGATGTGCATTCCTTTTTGTTATCTGAAGAATATGATGTTTATGAAATAAAGCAAGCTAGAGGTTTAAGTTTAAATATTACAATTGCTCATAAAATTAAAACTAGTGATCTTGTATTTTTCTTAGCCCAATTATCTACATACATTAAATCTGGATTACCTTTAGTTGAATCTATTAAAATTTTGCAAAAACAAACTAAATCAACAGCTATAAAAACTATATATAAAGGTATTGTTTATGATTTAACAATGGGTTCTAGTTTTAGTGAATCATTGGAGAAACAAGGCAAAGCCTTTCCTAAATTGTTGGTAAATATGATTAAATCATCTGAATTAGCTGGTAACTTATCAGAAATTTTAGATGATATGGCAGATTATTATGATGCTATTTCAAAAACAAAAAAACAAATGAAATCAGCTATGACATATCCAACAGTTATTATGGTTTTTGCAACAGGAGTAGTTGTCTTTATATTGACATCAGTTATTCCATCGTTTGTAAAAATGTATGATGAAGCAGATGCTACTTTACCGACAATTACAGTAATAATTATTAAAGTAAGTCATTTTTTACAAGCTAATTTGATTTGGTTGATTTTAGGTGTTTTTGTTTTAATTATACTATTTATGGTAATGTATAAATATATTAAGTTTTTTCGTTTATTAATTCAATGGTTATTAATGCATTTACCAATTGTAGGTAATATAATGATATATAACGAAGTAACAATGTTTTCTAAAACTTTTGCTTCATTATGGAATCACAATGTTTTTATAACAAACAGTATGGAAATATTAAGTAAAATAACTAGCAATGAAATATATAAAATGTTAATTTTTGATGCTATTACCAATGTGGCTCGTGGAGAACCAGTTTCAGCATCTTTTAAAAATAATTGGGCATTCCCAATAGTTGCTTATGAAATGTTGGTTACTGGAGAAAAAACAGGACAACCTGGTCCAATGATGGAACGTGTAGCTAATTATTATCAAGATGAACATAGTAATGCAGTTAATCAAATTAAAGCTTTTATTGAACCGGCATTGATTATCTTCTTAGCAGCAGTAGTAGGAGTAATATTATTATCAGTTGTTTTACCAATGTTTAGTATTTATAGTCAAATGGGTGTTTAGGAGGAAAAATGGAATATTTATATGGAATAAGCATATTTGTCTTTGGAATTGTTTTAGGATCTTTTTATAACGTGGTTTGTTATCGCTTGCCTTTAAATAAATCTTTAATCAAACCAGGATCTCATTGCCCAAAATGTAATAAACAACTATCAGCTTTAGAGCTGATTCCGATTTTTTCTTATTTATTTCAAAAAGGAAAATGTAAGAATTGTGGTTCTAAAATCAGTATTGTTTATCCTTTAGTTGAATTCTCAACAGGTTTATTGTTTTTAATTTCATATTTAATTTTTGGATTAAATTTAGAAATGTTAATATCATTAATTTTTGTTTCTTTAGTAGTAATTGTTTTTGTTACAGATATAAAAGAAATGATAGTCTTAGATGAAGTTATTGGTATAGCTTTAGTGTTCTTAGTGATTATTCGTTTAATTATGGGATATAATTGGTTAATTTTAGCTTTAGATTTAATTGTTCCTTTTATATTAATGTTCTTAATAAAATTATTTGGAGATCATTGTTTTAAAAAAGAATCAATGGGTGGCGGAGATATAAAATTAATGCCGATTTTTGGAGTTCTTTTAGGATATAAAACGGCATTAATTATTATTGGATTCGCAGCTTTTTTAGCATTACCTATAGCGCTATTATTCTTGTTTATCAAAAAGCAAAGAATTATTCCTTTTGGACCTTTTTTATCTTTAGCAGCCTTGATTTTATATTTTACAAAAATAGATTTTGAAAAAATAATTACTTGGTTAGTAATGATAGGAGGATAAAATGAAAAAAGGATTTACTCTAGTTGAAGTTTTAGCAGTCATAGCGTTATTAAGTATTATAGCTGTAATAGCAATTCCAAGTATTACTGGTGTTTTAAGTAATACACAAGATAAAACATATGAATTATCTATCGCTAAAATAAAAAGACAAGCCGAAAAATATTTGATTGATGAAGCATTAGATAAAACTATCACCGATAGTAATCACTATGATGTTTATGTAAATACTTTGTTAACAGAAAATTATTTATCTGCAGATGATTTAAATGATCCAAGAAATGTAAAGCAAAAGATTGATGAAGAAAAAAGTTATATTAGATTTACATTAAGTGCTGGAGAATTAGTAATAACTGAAAATATTTTATTTGAAACAAAATAAAATATTTTTTTAACAACTTTTTAGCACTTTTGTATTGACAGTGCTAAAACAATTTATTATAATGGAAGTACATCATTTAAAGGAGGTCAGAAATGCTAAATACAAGGCAAGAAAAGATCTTTAAGGTAATAGTTGAGGAATATATTAAAACAGCTCGTCCTGTTGGTTCTAAGGCCATTTGTGATTCTTTGAATCTTTCTAGTGCAACGATCAGAAATGAAATGGTAGTATTAGAAGAAAAATTATTATTAGAAAAAACGCATACTTCTTCAGGAAGAATTCCAAGTGAAAAAGGTTATCGTTATTATGTTGATAATATAATGGAACCTAAAAAAATGAATGGTGAAGATATATTGAAATTACAAACGATTTTTCACAATCAATCTTTACAAATTAGTGATGTAATTTTGAAGAGTATGGAAATTATTTCTGAAATAACAAGTTATACTTCTGTAGTTTTAGGGAAAAATAGTGTTCTAAACAAATTAAAAAAAGTAGAAACTATACCAGTTGACTCAAATAATTTAGTAGCATTATTAATTACTGATCAAGGTCATGTTGAACATAAGAATATTAGTTTAAATGACAAAATTAGTGGTGAAGAAATTAAAAAAATGGTAGATTTAATTAATAATCTTTTAGTAGGAACTCCTATTAATGAAATAAGTGAAAAACTAGAATTTGAAATCAAACCCATCATTGGGAAATATATAAAGCAACATGAAGAAATATATAATGTTTTTTATAATGCTTTTAATGATTTTACAAAAAAGGGTGATATCCATTTGTCTGGTAGAAATAATATTTTAAATCAACCAGAATTTGATAATGTTTCTAAAATAAAAAAAATAGTAAGTAAATTAGAAGATAATGAACTTATTAACCAAATTGAAGAAGATGAGAATGGTATTAATATCTATATTGGTAAAGATTCAAATATTGATGAAGATATTACGATTGTCAAAACAAAATATTTTATTAATAATGAAGAAGGTACAATCGCTATTATTGGTCCTAAAAGAATGGAATATGATCGAGTTATTAGTTTGTTAGATTATATAAAGCAGAATATAGAAAGGTAAAAATATGACAAAGAAAAAGTGTGAAGAGGAATTAAACAAAATAAAAGAATTAGAAGATAAGTTATTAAGAATCCAAGCTGAGACACAAAATTATGTTCGTCGAACAGAAGAAGAAAAAAGAAAAATGATTAAAACAGCTAATGTTGATTTAATAACTCAATTATTACCGACGATTGATAATTTTGAAAGAGCTATAAAAATGGATGATACAAATTTAGATGATGAATTATCAAAATTTTTAGAGGGTTTTAAATTGATTTATTCTTCATTTCTTGGTGTTTTAAAAGAAATGAATTTAAAAGAAATTGAAGCCTTAGATCAAGAATTTGATCCGAGATATCACAATGCAGTTTTGACTAATTGTGATTTAAATAAAGCTGATAACATTGTTCTTGAAGTTTTACAAAAGGGATATATGTTAGAAGATAAATTAATTAGACCAGCTATGGTCAGTGTCAATAAGTTATAAGAAAGGAAGAAAAAAAATGAGTAAAATTATTGGTATCGATTTAGGTACAACAAATTCATGTGTTTCTGTATTAGAAAATGGAGAAGCAAAAGTAATTCCCAATCCAGAGGGAGAAAGAACGACACCTAGTGTTGTGGCTTTTAAAAATGGAGAAAAAATTGTAGGTTCAGCTGCTAAAAGACAAGCTGTGACTAATTTAAATACTGTTTCATCAATCAAAAGATTGATGGGAACAGATAAAAAAGTAGAAATGGAAGGTAAGAAATATACTCCTGAAGAGATTAGTGCTATGATTTTAACTAATTTAAAGGAGACAGCTGAAAGTTATTTAGGAACTAAAGTAACAAAAGCAGTTATAACTGTTCCAGCATACTTTAATGATTCACAAAGACAAGCTACTAAAAATGCAGGTAAAATTGCCGGTTTAGAAGTAGAACGTATTATTAATGAACCAACAGCAGCTGCATTGGCATATGGTCTTGATAAACAAAATGAAGCTCATACTGTATTAGTATACGATTTAGGTGGAGGAACATTCGATGTTTCAATTCTTGAATTAGGTGATGGCGTTTTCGAAGTAAAATCAACTAGTGGTAATAATAAACTTGGTGGTGATGATTTTGATGAAAGAATTGTTAATTATTTAGTAGATACTTTTAAAAAAGAACAAGGTGTTGATTTATCAAAAGATAAAATGGCAATGCAAAGATTAAAAGACGCTGCTGAAAAAGCAAAAAAAGATTTAAGTGGAGTAACAAATAGTCAAATTTCATTACCATTTATTTCACAAGGTTCAGATGGACCATTACATTTAGAAATAAATTTAACAAGAGCTAAATTAGAAGATTTAATTGGTGATTTAGTAGATTCAACTCTAGAACCAGTTCGTAAAGCATTAAAAGATGCAAAATTAGAGAAAAAAGATATTGATAAAGTTCTTTTAGTAGGTGGTTCAACACGTATTCCAATGGTTCAAGATTTAATTAAAAAAGAATTAGGACAAGAACCTTCTAAGGGAGTAAATCCTGATGAAGTAGTAGCAATGGGAGCAGCTATTCAAGGAGGAGTTTTGACTGGAGAAGTAAATGATATTGTTTTACTTGATGTAACACCATTATCATTAGGAATAGAGACTTTGGGAAATGTTATGACAACATTAATTACTAGAAATACAACAATTCCAACTTCAAAAAGTCAAGTTTTCTCAACTGCTGCAGATAGTCAACCAGCTGTTGATATCCATGTTTTACAAGGTGAAAGAACAATGGCTGCAGATAATAAAACTTTAGGAAGATTTCAACTTACAAATATTCCACCAGCACCAAGAGGAGTTCCACAAATAGAAGTTAAATTTGATATTGATGCTAATGGCATTGTAAATGTTACAGCTAAAGATTTAGGCACAAATAAAGAACAATCAATTACAATCACAGCTACTACAACTTTAAGTGATGAAGAAGTAGAACGTATGGTTAAAGAGGCTGAAGCTAATAAAGAAATAGATCAAAAACGTAAAGAAGAAGCTGATTTAAGAAACGAAGCTGAACAAATGATCTTTGCAACTGAAAAAGCTATCAAAGATTTAGGAGAAAAAGTAACTGAAGAAGAAAAGACAGCTGCTGAAAAATTAGCTGAAGAATTAAAAGAAGCTTTAAAAGGAACAGATGTAGAAGACATTAAGAAAAAGAAAGAAGCTTTAACAGAAAAAGCAATGGCTTTATCAACAAAAGTATATGAAGAAGCTGCAAAAAAAGCTCAAGAAAACCAAGAAACTAATAGTAATGAAGCAGAACCAGCAAAAGAAGATGTTGTTGACGCTGAATTTGAAGAGAAGAAATAAATTAAACTGGAGATAATTCTCCAGTT
This sequence comes from uncultured Muribaculaceae bacterium, assembly GCA_964461005.1. Classification (GTDB taxonomy): domain Bacteria; phylum Bacillota_I; class Bacilli_A; order RF39; family UBA660; genus JAAZBI01. The sequence goes on along the minus strand of CAYWQQ010000007.1, from coordinate 5,400 downwards.
TAATTGAGAAAGAGGCGGAAGATGGCAAAAAAAGATTATTACGAGAGTTTAGGATTGAAAAAAGATGCTTCTGGAGCAGAAATAAAAAGTGCTTTTCGTAAATTAGCAAAAGAATATCATCCTGATGTTAATAAAGCACCAGATGCTGAAAAGAAATTTAAAGAAATACAAGAAGCATATTCTGTTTTATCTGATGAATCAAAAAGAAGCCAATATGATCAATTTGGTCATAATGCTTTTGATGGCAGTCAAGGTGGAGCAGGCTTTAATGGAGCTGGAGGATTTGATTTTTCCGGATTTGATTTTGGAGATATTTTTTCCGATATGTTTGGTTCTTCTTTTGGGTTTGGTGGTTCTTCAAGAAACAGAAAAACAAAAGGAAGAGATTTACAATTTCAAATGAATCTTTCCTTTGATGAAGCTGTTTTTGGGACTGAGCAAACAATCAATATTAATGTTGAAACAGAATGTGATGAGTGTAATGGTGTAGGTGGTTCAGGTGAAGAAACTTGTTCAACTTGCCATGGTAGTGGAACTGTTACAAGTGAACAAAGAAGTTTGTTTGGTTCTTTTCTAACCAAAACAACTTGCCCACGATGTCAAGGGAAAGGTGTTGTATATAAGACAACTTGTTATAAATGTAAGGGCAGAGGAATTATCAAAGAAAACAAAGAAATAATCATAAAAGTTCCAGCAGGTGTTGATGAAGAAAGTCAGTTACGTTTAGTAGGAAAAGGCGAGGCTGGCAATAATGGAGGCCCAGCTGGAGATATTTATGTAACATTTTCAATTGAGAAGCATCCATTATTTATTAGAGAAGAAGAAGATATCTATATTGATTTACCTATTACAATAACTGAGGCTATTTTAGGATGTAAAAAAGAAATACCAACTCTATATGGAAAAATTGTTTTATCAATTCCAGCTGGTATTCAATCAAAAACTAAAATGCTAGTTAAAGATAAAGGTGTTATGAATGCAAATACTAGAAAAAGAGGAAATATGTATGTCATAATTTCAGTTATTATTCCTAATAAATTAGATAAAAGACAAAAACAATTATTTGAAGATTTAGAAAAAACAAATTTAGAAAATCATGAGGATTTTGATAAATATCATAAAAAAATAAAAAAAGTAAGTTAATCTTTACTTTTTTTTGCTTTTCAATTATAATAAGGGTCTTAAAAGCTGAGGGGGCATTATTATGAATTTTAAAATAGGAGATTTATATTTTAAAAAAAATCCATCTCCAGAAGAAATTAATCCTATGGATAAAAATGACAGGTTAATTCCATTACTAAATGATAAAGAATTATCTAGTGAATTTTCTTATAAAAGAGATTATTTTCCAGCTGTCAAAGAAGAAGATATTAAACATGCCGGTTATTGTGATAGAGTTTTCACTTTGATTGATTATGACAAAAATAGTGTAACATTAAAAACAACCATAAATGGTATTGATTATCAAGAAACTATCCCATTAGTAAATTTAAATCATGAATTTATTTCCTTTGATAAGTATTTTAGTACAGCTAGATTTGTTAATCGTGAAGCATATCGTATTAGACCACTTACCAATGAAGACGGCACTATTGATAATTCTTTTTATAAAGATAACATTCCAGACTATTTTGTTTATAAAGAATTAATTGATTTCAAAGAAAAAATTGAAATTCACAAACAAGCTTCTTCTCTAAAAAATTTATTTACAGATTTAAAAAAAGTAGACAACAGGAAACCTCCTGTTTACTTCAATGCTTTAAATGAAAGAAAATTAGATTATAAAGATATTGTTCTTTTTGAAGCTGATAGTCATTTTATTGTTAGTAGAACATATTTAAAAATGATTGGTAATTTAACAGAAAAAAACCAAATTATGATTGTACCAAAAAAATATCTAAATGGTTGGGTTTATGATCGCCGTTTAGCTTCTCTTGAAACAAGTGAACAATGTTTAATAGAAGTATATAATTATTTAGCAGCATTTGCAGTACCAATTGACTTAGGTTATTCCTATACAAAAAAAAGAAATTAATTATTAATTTCTTTTTTTAATTTACATTAACATTTTCTTCTAATAAATAATCTATAAATTCTTTTTTAAATAATTCTATTTCTTTTGATAAAGAATCAGGATAAATACTACCACAGGTTTTAATTGCCCCCCAAATATGTTTAAAAGTAACTTCTTTACTATTATCAAAAAGTGCTAAAGAATAAGCTTTACTGATTAATGAAAAAGTAACATCTGGATAACGAGATGTAGTTTCAAATAAGCGCTTATATTCACTAGTCATATTTACTAAGAAAGTAACTATTTTTTCAACTACAAATATGGAGTAATTTAATTTTGCTCCAGTTTTCTTTTCTATTTTTGGTAAACTTCCCATAATTATTTTTACTGTAGTTTCAGGAGTAGGCTCAGCAATTTCTATTTTTTCAAATCTTCTTAAAAAAGCTCTATCTCTTACTAAGTAATGATCAAATTCTTCTGTTGTAGTAGCACCAATTATTTTTATTGAACCACGGTCTAAACCAGCTTTTAACATATTAGCAAAGTCAAATGAACTATTTACGCTACCAGTACCAATTATATTATGAATCTCATCAATAAATAATATAATATTTTCTTCTTTTTTCAACTCATCAACTAATATTTGCATTTTCATTTCTTCATTGCCATCAGTTGTGCTAGTTCCTAGTAGAGAAGTTAAATTTAATTTAATAATTCGATATGATTTTAATATTTCAGGTATTTCACCTCTTTGAATTCGATAGGCTAAGCCTTCCACAATAGCTGTTTTACCAATACCAGGTTTACCAACTAAAATTGCTGATTTATCTGGAATAAGAAGTGCTAAAATCATTCTTTTAATTTCATCATCACGTTCAATCGCAGGATTAGTGATAAATTCTTCTTTTGTCATATCACTACCATATTTTTCTAAAATTGATAATTCATTTTTTTCTTCCATATTTACACATCCTTATTAAGATAAGTATATCATAAAAATAAAAGCAATTATTTTTATTTGACATCTTTTGTCAATAATCATTGAATAATAAAAAATAAACATATATAATATGAATAGTTTGAAGGTGGTAATTAAATGCAACATTATTTTGCACTTTCTAAAAAGTTAGATTTAAGTATTTCAGATCTTCATCACATAAGTAATGTTATGAGAATGAAAACTGGTGATCAAATTATAATAATATTTAATAAAATAAAAAATTTAGTTGAATTAACTGAAATCAAAACGACAGAAATAAAATATAAGTTAATAAAATCTGAAACATATATTGAAGATAAACCTAAAATCACGCTAGCAATTTCTTTGGTTAATGAACAAAAATGGGATTTGATTATTCAAAAAGCTACCGAATTAGGAGCTACTCAAATAATTCCTATTATTTTTGAAAGAACTATCATCAAGATTGATAATAACAAATTAAATCAAAAGCAGATCAGATGGCAAAAAATTGTTAAAGAAGCTGCTGAACAATCTCATCGCTTTGATGTTCCAATTATCGAAAAGCCAATGGCTTTTAATGAATTAAAAAACATTACAGGAGATTTAAAATTACTTTGTAGTACAAAAGAAAAACAAAGTAAATTAAAAGAAATATTAAAAAATAATTTGAATTGTGATAAAATAATATTAGTAATCGGACCAGAAGGTGGAATAACTGACACAGAAGAAGAAAAATTAACAACTTTTGGTTATCTACCAATAACTTTAGGTGAAAACATTTTAAGGGTTGAAACAGTTCCAATGGTTATATTAAGTATTTTAAATTATGAAATAATGAGGTGATAATTATGTATTTATTAAATGTTAGACAATTTTTTGATAATATTAGAAATTACTATTTAGCTTTACCTGAAGTATCAAAACTAATTATATATGTAATTTTAATATTAACATTTATTTCTATTATTCTTTCTATTATTTTATTTGAACAAAAAAGAAGTAATCGTCAAAAAATGATAAAACGCAAAGAACAAGAATTAGATAATATTTATGGCGATTTGGAAATTGATGAAGAAAATGAGAAGACTCGCAATTTAAAAGAAATAACTGATAAGATTCAACAACAATTAGATAATAAAGCTATTGATTTGACAAGATATGAAGAAGATCAAGAAGCAACATCAGTTATCAGCTATAATGAATTGATTAAAAAAATTGGCAAACCCAATGATGAAATAAAAGAAGAATTTAATTTAGATAACTTAGTTCACAAAATTGAAGAAGATGAACAAATAGAAAAAGCTGAACCATATGTTATTAATCCAGAACAAGAAAAGAGTGTATTTAAAAATTCAATATTTATCTCACCAATCTATGGTTCTCAAGAAAATATTAAAAAAGAAACTATTGTGCATAACGAACCACCAAGAGTGAAAAAAATTGTGGAAGAAATAAAGCCTACAATACCTTTAACAACAGAAATGTTAGAAGAAGAAAAATTTTTAAATAATTTAAAAAAATTCCGAAATAATTTAGAATAGGCAACTATTCTTTTTTACACAATTTGACAAATTATAAGTTTTATGCTATAATCTAGTCACTTAATGAGAATATAAGGGGGTTATATTATGAAAGGTTATGTTTTTGAATACTTAAATGAAAATGATTTTCGTAAGTTAGAAAAATCAGTTAAAAAATACAACATGTTAGCTTATAAAAAATTAGTATTTGATTATTATCCATCTTTAAAAGAAGGAAAAATGATAGGTAAATTAATTGAGACAAACAGTAAAAACCAAACTAAGACTTATGAATTAAAATTACCTACTAATGAAATGTTTGCTAAAGTTCATGGTGATATGAAATTAAATTATACTGTTTATGAAGATAAACATATAGTTTTATTTAACACAATAACACCAACTGAAATTTTAAGTGAAGGACATCGTAGTGAATTATCTACTTTTGATGGAGTAATTCTTTCTAAACAAAATATGGAAAGAGATATGTTTAAAATTAATTTATTGAAGTGGTTAGAAAAATAAAAGAAGAGAAATCTTCTTTTTTTATGGAGGAAAAAATGAAATGTAATCATGAAACTAAAACATTATTATTTATCAGCCCAAATCATGTTCAAATTGGAGGAGAGTATTACACTTGCTATCACTATATTTGTCAAGATTGTAAAGCATATTTATGTTATGAAATGTATGGTAATTATTCTCGTAATAGTGAACCAATTTTAGTAAATCCAATCATTGAAGTACCTTATGGATCTTATATAGAAGAAAGTCTTTATCAAGAAACTATGCAAAAAGTTTTTAAAAAAAACTAAATAATATTGCCAATAAAAATTTAATGTGATATTATATAAAGGCAATGGACCCTTAGCTCAGTTGGTTAGAGCATCCGGCTCATAACCGGG
>CAYWQQ010000006.1:0-28478 GCA_964461005.1 uncultured Muribaculaceae bacterium | reverse complement strand
TTGGTGATAATCCCAAAACAAAAGAAAGTTATTTATTATTGAACAGTACTTATGAAGGAAAAGAATTCATATCTTTTAATTATTATCAAAATGCTGCTGGTGAATTTATTTTATATCCTAAAACTTTTGATAAGTATATTAAAAATGAAAAAACAAAAGTTTCAACTGAATCAATTTCATATGAGAAAAACGAGTATATAACTAAAAAAATAAAAGATTCTTTTTTAGGTGGCCTAGAAGAATCTGATTTTAGTTATCACGTTGAAACAATTACCATTAGTGGTAAAAATTATAATACAGAAAAATTATCATTAACACTTAGTGAAGAAAGAATTGAAAAAATCTTAACAAAAGTACTTAATGATATGAAAAACGATAAAAAAATTAATGAATTGTTGGTTGGCTTTGATTATAAACAATATCTAAAAGAAATGAAAAAGGCGATTGTTTTAAAAGATGCTATAGTTTTTGATTTATATATTTATAAAGGTGATATTCTTCAAAGTGAATTAATGTCAGGCAAAAACAAAGTGATTAAATATCAATCAGAATTAGACAGTTCTAAACAGACAATAAATATTTATGTAGAAAATATTCCATTATTTACTTTGGAATTCAACAAAATTTCTGATGACAACATGACTTTTAACATAAGCAGTTTAGGAGATTTCTTATCATTGAATGGTGCTTTTAATAATAAGAAAGAAGTAATTACCAATAATAAATCTTGGAAAGATAATATTGATTTCAGTTTTAAATATAAAGTAATGGAAGAAAAAATAGATTTAAGAATGAATGTAATTATGAATACCAAGACTGTTAAAAAAATTGTTTTACCGGTTATTAAAGATTATGTTTTAGAAAAAGAAATGACAGAAGAAGAAAAAAATATTATTTCAGACTATTTACTGGGGAAATTAATGTTAATAGCAAATGAAAAACAGAAATAATTATATTTCTGTTTTTTTACCTTGATAACTATTTCTTTTAGATAATTCTTTATCAATACCATTTAAGACATCTACTTTTTTAATAATCCATTTTGGTTTGTATAAATCTTTTATTTTGGGATCACCAGTTAAACGATGAATTACTATGTTAGGATTTAGCTTTTCCAGTTGATCACAGACTAAAGATATGTATTTTTTTTTACTCAATAACGTAAATTTATTAGCTTTATAGTAATTATATAACTCTGTATTTTTTAAGATATGTAACATATGAATTTTAAGTCCTTGAATATCTAATTTATTCAAATATTCAATTGTTTCTATCATCATTTGTTTTGATTCATTTGGCAAACCATTAATTATATGAATCACAACTTCAATTTTGTTTTTTCTTAATTCTTTCACAGCTAATTCAAAACATTTTAAATCATGTCCTCTTTTAATTAGCTTTAAAGTTTTCTCATGAATTGTTTGCAATCCTAATTCAACAGTTAAATTAGTCTGTTTATTTAATTTTTTTAAATATTCAACAATCTCTTTTGAAAGACAATCCGGTCTAGTACCAATTGTTAAACCGATAACATTTTCTTTAGATAAAACTGATTCATAAATCTTTTTCAATGTCTTTAAATCATTATATGTATTGGTATTATATGCTAAGTATGCTATAAAATCTGCTTCAGGCCATTTGTTTTTTACAATCTTAACTTGTTCATGATATTGCTCTTCTAATGTTAAAGGATTGAAAAATTCATGGCAATATATGCATGGTTGACCTTGATCTTTATTTGGACATGAAAAATGAGCATCTAAAGTTAGTTTAGCTATTTTTTTTTGAAATTTATTTTTATAATAATAATTTAAAGTATGATATCTTTTATTATCAAAAGTATATAAAAAAGAATTCAAATTAATCACCGCATTAATTATATCATATTAGAAAAAAGATAGACAAAAAAGGAATGATTAGGTATAATTAAACTATATTGAGATTGAAAACAATAATGATAGAGTAGTAATAAAAAATTATTTTGTATAGAGAAAAGGTGCTTGGTGTAAACCTAAAAAATAATTTTATGAATTCACTATCTAGTTCGTATGAGAATATGACGTTGCTCGCGTTAAGAGTTTGAGTGCACGCTATTGTGAATTAAGGTGGTACCGCGTTTAAACGTCCTTATTATTTAAGGGCTTTTTTATATAAAAAGGAGGATAATATGAATTTAGAAACAGTAAAAAAAGAATTTACTTTAGACTTAGAAAAGGTAACAGATTTAAATTCTTTAAACGAAATTAGAATCAATTATTTAGGTAAAAAAAGTATATTAACTGAATTAAGCAAAAATTTAGCTAATATATCATTAGAAGAAAAAAAAGAACAAGGAGCTATAATTAATGAACTTCGTAATTTTATTATGGAACAAATTGATGCTTTAAAAGAAAAACTTGAAACAGAAAAAATTAATCAAACTTTGAAAAGTTCTAAAATTGATGTTTCTTTACCAGCTTATAAATTCAAACAAGGAAGTGCTCATCCTGTTGAAAAGATTACTGAACAGATTGAAGATTTTTTTATTGCCATGGGTTATGATGTAGTAGAAGGCCCAGAATTAGAAAGAGATTTATATAATTTTGAAATGTTAAATTTACCGAAAGGGCATCCAGCACGTGATGCTCAAGATACTTTTTATATTAAGGGAGATGAATACTTGTTAAGAAGTCAAACTTCTCCAGTTCAAGTTAGAACAATGCTAGCTAATAAAGAAAAAACAGCTATTAGAATTCTTTGCCCAGGTAAAACATATCGACGTGATAATGATGATGCTAGTCATTCTCATAATTTTACTCAAATAGAAGGTTTACTAGTTGATAAAAATATTTCTTTAGCAGATTTAAAAGGTACTTTTGATGCTTTAATGAAAAAATTATTTGGTGAAAATCGTTTAACACGTTTTCGTCCTTCCTATTATCCATTTACTGAACCATCAGTAGAAATGGATGTTTCTTGCTTTAATTGTGGCCAAAAAGGTTGTAATATTTGCAAAAATACTGGTTGGATTACAATTGGCGGGGCAGGAATGGTTCATCCTAATGTTTTAAACATGTCTGGTTATGATAGTGAAAAATATACAGGCTTTGCTTTTGGCTTTGGAGCTGAAAGAATAGCAATGTTAAAATACGGAATTACTGATATTAGGACATTCTATAATAATGATTTGCGTTTTAACAGACAATTTGATAAAAGAGTAGGTGAAAATAATGAGAATTAGTATTAATTGGCTACGTGAATATGTAGATATTAATGATCTTACGGTTGAAGAATTAGCTGAAAAGATTACTAAAGCCGGCGTTAATGTTGAAAAAATTGAAAAAACAGCCATTAAAAATTTAACGATTGGTAAAGTATTAGAATGCCAAGATCATCCTGATTCAGATCATTTAAAAGTTTGCCAAGTTGATGTGGGATCACAAATTCTACAAATTATTTGTGGAGCTAGTAATGTTGCTAAAGGGCAAAAAGTTATTGTAGCAAAAGAAGGAGCATTTTTACCAGGAGAATTTTTAATTTCAAAAACAAAAATTCGTGGGATTGAATCTTGTGGAATGATTTGTGCTTTATTTGAATTAGGATTAGAAGATAAAACAGAAAATTATGATAAAGGAATTCATGTCTTAGAAGATGATGCTTTAATCGGAGGAAATCCATTAGAATATTTAGATGCTGACGATGTGATGTTCGAATTAGATTTAAATCCAAACCGTAGTGATTGTACAAATCATTTAGGTTTTGCTTATGAAGTGGCTACTATCTTAGATAGAGAAGTAACGTTGCCCGATTTAGAAATACATGAAATTGAGCAATCAGCTCAGGATGAATTAAAAATCAAAATAAATACTGATAAATGTCCTTTATATATGGCCAAAATTATTAAGAATGTTGAAATAAAAGAATCTCCAAATTTTATTAAAAAGAGATTACAAGCCTGTGGTATAAGATCAATTAATAATTTAGTAGATATTAGTAATTATGTTATGTTGGAATATGGACAACCATTACATTTTTTTGATGCTGACAAATTAAATAAAGAAATAATTGTTCGTCTAGCAGATAATAAAGAGGAAATTGTTACTTTAGATAAAAAATTACAAACTTTGCAAGCTAATGACATTGTTATTTCTGATCAGAAAGAAGCTATAGCTATAGCCGGAGTTATGGGTGGTTTAAATAGCTCAGTTGATGAGAACACTAAGAATATTATTGTTGAGAGTGCATTGTTTGATGCCTATTCGGTTAGATATACATCACTTCGTTTAGATTTAAGAAGTGAAGCATCACTACGTTTTGAAAAACCATTGAATTATGAATACACTAAACAAGCTTTATTGAGAGCTTGTCATCTTTTAGAAAAATATGCAGATGGAGAAGTATTAAAAGATGAAGTTATGGTTGATAATTTAGTAAAAGAAACAAAAGTAATAGAAATTTCTCAAAGTGAAATAAATGGTTTATTAGGAATGAATTTAGATATAAATGAAATCAGTTCTATTTTTAAAAGATTAGGTTATAAAATAAAAGAAAGTAATAATATATTTACTGTACAAGTACCTAATCGCGCTTTAGATATTAAATTAAAAGCAGATTTAATTGAAGAAATTGGTAGAATTTATGGCTATGATAATATTGTTGGTAAACTACCATTACAACCAATTAAAACTGGTGGTTATCAACCTAAAATAGCTTTTCGTAAAGATGTTTCTAAAAGAATGAGAAGTTTAGGACTAGATGAAATTCGTACTTATACATTGATTAATGATGAAGATGCTTTATTATTTGGTCAAGAAAAAGAATCGTTAATTAAAATATTATCACCAATGAGTAGTGATCGAACAACCCTTAGAAAAAGTCTTTTACCTTCATTGTTAAAAGTAAACGAATATAATTTATCTCGTCAAGTAAAAGATATTAACATTTATGAAATTAGTAATGTTTATTACGAAGAAAACAATATTTATCATGAAGAATTAAAGTTAGGACTAGTAATGAGTGGTAATTATTCGGAAAATTTATGGCAAGGTAAAAAAATTGAAGTAGATTTTTATTTGATTAAAGGTGTAATTGAAAACTTGTTAGAATACTTAGGATTTAATGGTCGTTATAGTTTTAAAGCAGATGCTTTAACTAAAGAGTTCAATCCATATATGGGAGCTAAAGTCTTGATTGATAATCAAGAAATAGGTTTTATAGGATGCATTCATCCTAATTTAAGCAAAAATCAATTATATTTAGGAGAAATAAGTTTAGAAAAGATTTTTAAAATCAAATCTCCAGAATTTAAATATTATGAAATATGTAAGTTCCCTAACATTGTTAAAGATGCAGCCTTTATTTTTGATAAGAATATAACAGCTGACAGTATCATTGAGACAATAAGAAAATTAGATCAAAGAATCTTAAAAGATATTCAAATTTTTGATTATTATCAAGGTGATAAATTAGCTGAAGATAAAAAATCAATAGCTTTATCTTTTATATTTGAAGATAATCAAAAGACATTAACAGATGAAGAAGTAATGATTGTATTTAATGAAATAATAAATATTGTAACAGAACAATTAAAAGGTGAATTAAGAAATAAATAGTTGTATTTTTTAATGCTACGAGTTATAATAATTTTATAAAAATAAGGAGGAAAAAATGGAACCAATTTATATTATTTTAATAGTTATAGGAGCAATTATATTTTTAACTATTTCATTCTTGATAAAAGAATTTAATGGTTTAACAAAATTAAGAAATCGTGTTGAAGATCAATGGGCACAAATCGATGTACAATTAAAGAAAAGATTTGATTTAATACCAAATCTTGTTGAAACAGTAAAAGGATATGCTAAACATGAGACAGAAACATTTGAAAATGTTATTAAGGCTCGTAATAGCTTTACAGCAGCTGGAACAGCTGAAGGTGAAATCAAAGCTTCTGGAGAATTAACTCAAGCATTAGGGAAGTTATTTGCCTTAGCAGAAGCTTATCCAGAATTAAAAGCTAATGAAAATTTTAAACAAATGCAAATTGATTTGAAAGATATTGAAGAAAAAATTGCCTATGCACGTCAATTTTATAATGATGCAGTTTTAACTTATAAAAACAAGAGAGAAATGTTCCCTTCAAACATTGTAGCTGGAATGTTCAATTTTGTTCCAAAACCTTTCTTCGAAGCTAGTGATAGTGAAAGAGAAGTTCAAAAAGTTTCATTTCAATAAAACTTGAGTTTCTCAAGTTTTTTTAAGGAGAGATATAAATGGTTAGAAGAATAATTCGCACAGCATTAATGTTATGTATGTTTATTTTTTATGTTTCGTGGCCTTCTTTAATGCCAATGATAAGTTCCACTTTAAAAAGCAATATATCTGAAGTTTATTTAATAGATGCACAAGTAACATCAGAAGGGCACATGAAAGTAAAAGAATTTATTTCTCTAAAAGGGGAATACAATGGAATGGAATTTATCAAACAATATGGTAGTAATTCTTTTGCAAAATTTAATGGATCATTAGATATTTTTGATGGATCTAATAGTTTGTATAATGCTACAAGAATTGGTGATATAAAAGTTGCTGATGCCATTTTAAATAATGAAAATGGAAAATATACATATACATTAAATAAAGAATTTGTTAAAGTTGATACTGCTTATTCAGGACAATATGGTGTATATACTCAGACTACTAATCTATACAATCCATTCATTGAAACATTTAAAATTTTTAACAATACACAGAATGAATTTTATCTTGAATATACATTATATGATGCTGTAATTGTACATGAAGATTATGCAGAAATATATTGGCCTTTTATTGAAAAAGGATTTAAAGAATCAGTAGGCGAAGTAATTATAAAATTATCATTACCAAATGATTCTAAATATTTAAAGACTTGGGCTCATGGTCAATTAAGTGGTGAAATTAATCCTTATGGTGATCATGTTATAGCTAAATTATCAGATTATTTACCAGGTAATTATGTTGATGTTAGAGTGTTGTTTGATAAAAGTTTAGTACCAAATGCTACAAAGAAGAGTAACACAATTGTAGCGGATAAAATTATTACTCTTGAAACGAGATTAGCTGATGATGCAAATAGAATAAGGGAAGCGGCTCAAAAAGAAGCGGCTAAAAGTAATTTAATTTTAATTATTATTTGTATACTAAATGCCGGATTATTTATTGTTGTATATATTATATTTGATCGTGAAACTAAAGCGAAATTTAATTTGGAATATTATCGTGAAATAAATTCGGAATATAGTCCAGAAATAGTTGAGTATTTATTTAAAAGAAGGATTACAACTAATGCTTTATCTGGTTCTATATTAAATATTATTTATAAAAAAGCATTTGTTTTAGAGGAAAAAATGATTGCTGATAAAAAAGATTATCTTTTACATTTAAATTCTGAAAACAAAGTTAAATTAACTCCAGAAGAATTAAATATTTATGAATGGTTTGAACGTGATTTTTCAGAGAATAATGTTGTTTCAATGGAAAAAATAAAAAAAGCCTCAAAAAAATTAGATACAGCTGAAGAGTTTGCAAAAAATTATAGAATATGGGAAAAAATGATTACTAAAAATGGTAAGGCTCAAGAATTTTATATAATAAAATATTGGTATAAAATTTTAATATCTATTTATGCATTAATAGTTATGTTTTCAATACCATCATTAGTAATAAATTTAGATAATATATTTTTCTTAGCAATAGCTGTTGTTTCTGCATTCGTTTTAGGTATATATGTTTGGACAGCAATTAAAAAGACAGAAAAAGGTGTTGAGCATTATGCGCAATGGAAAGCCTTTAAGAAGTTCTTATTAGATTTTGGTAGATTTGATGAAAAAGAATTACCAGAAATAGTTTTGTGGGATTTATATTTAGTGTATGCAACTGTTTTTGGAATAGCTGACAAAGTTAGCCAAAGTATGAAAGTTAAGATTAGTCAATTAAGTGAAGTGAATCCTGAATTTAGTAATGTTTTAATAAGTAATATGTATATTAATTCTGTATTTACATCTAGCTTATCTTCAACAATTTCTAGTGTTAGAACTGAATCTCTAGGAAAAATAGCAGCATCACGTGTTTCATCTGGTGGAGGAAGCGGCGGAGGCTTCTCTAGTGGTGGTTTTGGCGGCGGAGGCGGTTTCGGAGGCGGCGGAGGCGGCAGATTTTAAATATTAACATCTCTTTTTGAGATGTTTTTTATTGAATACTTTTGTTAAAAATGATAAGATTTAATTAAGATAGATATACTATTTTGGAGGTCTTATGAAAAAGAATAAAGCTTTTACTTTAATAGAATTACTTGCAGTAATTATTGTTATAATTATTGTTTTAGTTATTTCTGTTCCTATCGTTACTAATGTTATTGAAGGCACTACTAAATCTTCTTTTAAATATGATGCAAAGATGATTTTAGATCAAGTAAAGATTGAATCTGCTAAAGATGAAGAATTTGATCCTACTTCAATCAATTTAACTACTTTATCCAATTATGATATATCTAATACTAATTATGAATCATTAACAATAAGTATGGTTGAAAATAAGCCATATATTTATATTGTAGGTAAAAACAAATGGAATAAATATAAAGCTTGCGGAACATACCAAACCATGAATGTTTACTTAATTACTGAAGAAGGAGTATGTATAGGGGATACTCCAACTAATACTACTGCTGAAATTCTAATCGTTGCAGGAGGCGGCGGTGGCGGTAAAGGTGCTTCAAATGTTTATGAAGCTGGGGGCGGCGGAGCCGGAGGTGTCATATATCAAGATAATTATAATATTGATTCCTCTACTATTTATGAAATTTCCATTGGATTAGGCGGAACTTCAGGTACAAATGGTGGCAATTCTTCAATAAATAATTTAATTGCTATTGGTGGAGGAGCCGGAGGTGGACAAGAAACTTCAGCTGCAACAGGTGGTTCTGGAGGTGGAGGCCGAGGCAATGATCCCGCTGCGAATGGAACTCTAAACCAAGGAAATATGGGTGGATCAGGATTGCCTGCTGGGGGTGGCGGTGGTGCTGGAAGCGTTGGTCTAGGAGGAGCATCATCAAATGGTGGTGCTGGTGGTGCTGGTTTAGCTTTTGATATATCAGGCACAACTAAATATTATGCTGGGGGAGGCGGAGGTGCTGCTACTACTAACAAGCTTGGAGGGGCTGGAGGTTCTAGTGTTGGAGGTAATGGTTCTAACTGGTGTGCTGCTGCTTCTAATGCTGTACCAAACACAGGTTCTGGAGGGGGAGGCGGAAGTTCATGTGGCAGTTTATTAGGTGGTAATGGAAGTAATGGTATAGTTATTATAAGATATCGAACTGATTCAATTACTCCTATGCTTGGAGGAACAATAACTACTGATGGTGATTACACTGTTCATACTTTCACCGCTGATGATTTTTTTAGATCTGCAAACGTTACCCTTCCAACAGTTGAAGTATTAGTCGTTGGTGGCGGAGGTGGCGGTGGCTATGACATCGGTGGCGGTGGAGGCGGTGGTGGTGTTGTATCTACTACGGCTGTTTTAAATGACCAAGTTTATAGTGTTATTATTGGTAGTGGTGGTAATCCTGGTATTTCTGGTAATTCATCATATTTTGGTTCAATTGAAGCTCTTGGTGGAGGCTTTGGAGGGCCAGTAAATTATATCGGTTCAAATGGTGGTTCTGGTGGAGGTTCTGGAGCTAGTACTATAACTAGCATTAGTCAAGGACAAGTGGGCCAAGGCTATAATGGAGGAAAAGGTTATATATCAGGTAACTTCTTTGTTGGTGGTGGCGGTGGAGGTGCTTCTGCAATTGGCACTAATGCTTCTTCATTGATTGGTGGTGGCGGTGGCAATGGACGCGAGATTAATATATCAGGAACCCCTATTGTTTATGGCTCTGGCGGCGGCGGTGGTTGGTTAGACAATTCTGGTGCTACTGGATCTATATCAAATGCTGGTGCTGGAGGAACTAATGGTGGTTCTGGTGGTGTATCTAAGGGTACTGCAATTATTGCTGCTGCAACTAATGGGGTATCAAATACTGGTTCTGGCGGTGGCGGTGGCGGCTGGCAGAATGGCGGCAATGGTTATGGTGGGAGTGGTGGCTCTGGCATTGTAATAATTCGATACCTTACATCTTCAATGTCAATAAATGCTCCAACGGCTACTCAAACAACAAATGGAGATTATACAATTTTGACATTTACTATAACAGGTAATCATATTATTACAGTTAATTAAATATTAACATCTCTTTTTGAGATGTTTTTTTATTATAAAATAATATTTTTTTAATTTAAAGGTTATATGATATAATAAATTTAATGAAGTAGGTGAAGATAATATGAAAAAAGTATTTGGATTTATGATACTTATTGCTATTATTGTTGTTGGTGTCATCATTTATACTGATTATAAAAAAGATAATGAATATATTGATATTAAACCTAAAGCAATATATAAAGAATACAAAATATATGATTTAGTAGAATCTAGATCATTAGCATGTGCTGAAGCAATAGAAATATTAGGAGTGAGTGGAGAATATTCGTATTATTTACCTTGTATAAAAAGTGGTAAAATAATGTTTGTTAGTGCTAAAGAAAAATTCACTTTAATTGTTGCTTTAAATAAAAAAATAATTACTTTAGAAGAATTATATGATTTAAAAATTATTGAAAGACAATTAGGAGGTTTTTAACAGATATATCTTATATCTGTTTTTTTTGATATAATATAATTGGAAGTGATTAAATGAAAAAAGTAATCTTAATTGATGGAAATAACTTATTATTTAGAAGTTATTATGCAACCGCCTATTCCGGGAATATGATGAAGAACTCTAAAGGTTTTCCAACTAATGCTTTATATGGATTTATTAATATGATTAATAAAATTATTAATGAAGAAAAACCAGAATATATGATTGTTGCCTTAGATAAAGGTAAAACATTTCGTCATGATTCATATAGTGAATATAAAGCAGGAAGAATGGAAACTCCTGATGAATTAAAATCTCAAATAGGTGTTGCTAAAACATTATTAGATTACTTAGGTATTAAGTATTTTGAAGTTACTGGTTATGAAGCTGATGATATTATTGGTACTTTTTCTCAAATGATTACTAATTCAAATGATTATGAAGGCTTAATTGTAAGTAGTGATAAAGATTTATTACAATTAATTAATGAAAAAGTTCTTGTTAAATTATTAAAGACTAAAGAATCTATTTTAATGGATAGAAAAGCATTTGAAAATGAATATGGAATTTCTCCTATTAAAATAGTAGATTTAAAGAGCTTACAAGGTGATAGCTCAGATAATATTCCTGGTGTTAAAGGAATAGGAGAAAAAACAGCCTTAAAACTATTACAAGATTATCAAAGCTTAGAAAATATTTATGTTAATATTGAAGAAATTAGTGGCAAATTAAAAGATAAACTTGTTGCTGGTAAAGAATCAGCTTTTATGTCCAAGCAGTTAGCGACTATCTATAAAGAAGTACCCGATTTAGGTACTGTTGAATCATTAAAGTATTTAGGCCCTAATGAAGAAAAATTATATGATTTGTATGAAGAATTAGAATTTTATTCTTTTATAAAAAAGAATAAAACAAAAAAATCATCAAATATTGAATATGAAAAGCTAGATAATTTATCTTTAATTAACGAAGATTCAGCTTTCTATTTAGAAGTCGATAATAATAATTATCATTTAGGTAAAATACTAGGGCTAGGTATATATAATAACTCGGGCGGTTATTTTATATCAACAGAATCGTTATTAAAACAAACCAATTTATTAGTAGATGTATGCAAATATACATATGATTTAAAAAAAGCATTGATAGTATTAAATACAAATTTAAATAATATAGAACTTGATACTTTTTTAGCAGCATATTTATTAAATTATAATATTAAAGATGATATAGCATATTTAGCAAATCAATTAGGATACAACATTCCTTTTTATGAAGAAATAGTAAATAAGGGTAATGTTGATCAGAATGTGTTAGAGAAAAGTTGTGTTTTAAAAGCTAAATTCATTTATGAAACAAGGCAAAAATTTATTGAAGAAATGCAAAAAGAAGAATGTTATTCATTATTTAAAGAAATAGAAATGCCATTAAGTATTGTTTTAGCAGATATGGAAAAAACTGGCATTAATGTTGATAAAAAATTCTTAATTGAAATGCAAGAGGAAATTGCTATAAAAATAGAGTTGTTAGAAAAGGATATATATAATTTAGCAGGAGAAGTTTTTAACATTTCTTCGACAAAACAATTAGGAGATATTTTATTTAATAAATTAAAGATAATAAATAAAGGTAAAGGTAGTAAAGCCTTATCGACTGGTCGCGATGTTTTAAAGAAAAATATGGATAGTCATCCTATCATGCCTAAATTATTAGAACATCGTATGTTATCTAAAATCAAGGGTACTTATGTAGTTGGACTAAGTAACTATATTTTAAATGATGGCAAAATTCATACTATTTTTAATCAAACTTTAACTAGAACAGGAAGACTATCTTCTTCTGATCCCAATTTGCAAAACATTCCCATTCGTTATGAATATGGAAAATTAATCAGAAAAGCTTTTTTACCTGCACCAGGCAACTTATTGTTGAGTTCAGATTATTCACAAATTGAACTTCGTGTTTTTGCACATATGTCTCAAGATAAAAATTTAATCAAAGCTTATCAAGATAATGAAGACATACATGCACAAACTGCAATGAAGATTTTTGACATTAAAAAGGATGAAGTTACTAGTGCTATGCGTCGAAAAGCTAAGGCAGTTAATTTTGGAATATTATATGGCATTAGTAGTTTTGGATTATCTGAAGATTTAGATATAGATTTTAGTGATGCTAAAAAGTTTATTAGTAGATATTTTGAAACCTTTCCTGGTGTTAAAATATATATGGATAAATTAATCAAAGATGCTTATGCTGATGGTTATGTAAAAACATTATTTAATCGTAAACGCATTATTGAAGAATTGAATAATAAGAATTATATTATTAGGCAGCAAGGAGAGAGAATAGCATTAAATACTCCAATTCAAGGCACTAGTGCCGATATAATAAAGAAAGCTATGATTGAAATATATAATGAATTAAAAGCCAGAAAAATGAAAAGTAAAATGCTATTACAAGTTCATGATGAATTAGTCTTTGATTGTTATCCTGAAGAGGAGAAACAATTAAAAAAATTAGTTGAAGAAATTATGGAAAACACTTATCAATTAGATGTACCTTTACAAGCAGTAACAGCAGTGGGGAAAAATTGGTATCATGCTAAATAGTGTAAAACTATGTAAAAAAAGTCTGTTTTGATTGCAGACTTTTTTAAAATGATTTAACCTTAAGTTAGGAGAGTGATAACAAATGCTATTACCATCAATAGACAAATTATTAACAATTGTTGATTCAAAGTTTACTTTGGTAACAATTATATCGAGAAGATCAAGAGAAATAACTAAAACAGGTTATTCTCAAATAAATCATAAAGATTTAAAATCAACAACTTCTTTAGGAAAAGCTTTAGAAGAAGTAGCTGAAGGCTTAATAGTAGTAAAATAGTATTAAGCTTTTTTTGTGCTATAATATGAAACAGAGGTGATAAAATGAAAATTGAATCTTTTAAAAAAGTATCAACTAACAAGTATAAATTAATATTTTCTGACCAAAGTTATTTAACTGTTTATGAAGATGTTGTAGTAAAAAATAATTTATTGATTAATAAAGAAATCGATATAGAAAAAATAAAAAAAGCTAATAATGAAATTGATATATATTATCAAGCCTTAAGTTATTTAAATAAAAAAATGCGTTCTATATTTGAATTAAAGAAGTATTTAAATAGTAAGGATCATAGCGCTAAATCTGTTGAAGTAACTATTAACCAGTTGAAAACTGAAGGTTATTTAAATGACTTGAAGTATGCTGAAGCCTTTGTTAATGATAGAGTTAATTTAAGTAATGATGGACCATATAAAATAAAAAACGATTTAGAATCTCATCAAATTGATATTGATATAATAGAGAAGGTAATAAGTAAAATAAAACCTCAAGATTTAGAAGAAAAAATTAAAAGAATTATTGCAAAGAATTTGAAAGCAAATAAAAAGTATAATGGTCAAGTGTTGAAAATGAAAATTTTAAATAAATTTATTAATTTAGGTTATAATATGGATCAAGTTATTTCTTTGTTAGAAAATTATAACTTGAATAATCAATTAGATATTAAAAAGGATTATGATAAATTATATGATAAATATAAATTAAAGTATGATGATTATAAATTGAAAATGACTATTAAACAAAAACTATATCAAAAAGGATATAGTAGTCAGGATATAGAAAAAATAGAAAGGAATTAATCCTTTCTATTTTATTTTAGACTCTTAAGATATTCATCATAAGCAGTTTTAAGAACCGAATCTTGTATATCTAATTGATATTCTTTTCTTAATTCTATTAATGCTTTTGTCATATAGTCTACTTCTTCTTTAATTTTATCTTGAACAATATAATCTATTATTTTTCCTTTTGAATCATTTAAGGAAGCTTTTTCTTTTGTATCATTAACTATAATAATATGATAACCAAATTCTGATTTAACTGGTTGTTTAGAGTATTCACCTTTTTTCAATTCATAAGCTCCTAAACGAAATGCTTCTGAATAATTAACATCATTTTTATTTATCCAGCCAATTAATCCGCCATTAACAGCACTACCTTTATCAGTGGAATATGTTTTAGCTAGTGTAGCAAAATCTTCTTTATTATCTAATTTCTTAATTATATCTTTAGCGGTATTTAATGCTTTTTCTTCAGCTGTTTTGACATCTTCATCACTCATGTATTCAGTTTCTTCTGGAACGATTAATATATGACTGACATTATATTCACCAACAGCTTTATTACTATAATAGTCATTTATTTCTTTATCAGTTATGATTTTCTTTATATAATCGTTTCTAACTAGTTCTCTGTAATATTGTAATTCTAAATAAGTATATAATTCGCTTTCGCTATTTAATCCTAAATATGTCTTAATATAGTTATTAAAATCTTTCCCCAATTGTTTTTTATAATATTCAACTTGTGCACCAATAGTACTATTTGGATATTCACCAGCAGGTATATTTACATCTGGTTGTGGATATAAATCAGCGAATATTAAAGTATCAATTAAATCTATTAAGACATTTAACCCATATTTAGGTTTGATTTTTTGATATAACGTATCAGCTGTTATTTGACCGTTTTTTGTTTTTACAACAATCTCCTCACCATTTTTAATTTTAGTAATTCCTTGTGGAGAACCACATCCAGAAACTAATAAGACAATTAGTATTAGTCCAATTAATAATTTTTGTTTTTTCATTTTTTCATCCTCTTTCTAATATGATAATTATATCATGTTTTTAAAAAATTTCTATGATTTCATTCGGTTTTTTTCTGTTTTCTTGTGAATAATTAGGTATTAAATGAACGTGATAATGCTTAACATCTTGAGACAAACCATTATTTTGTGTAATTGTTAAACCTTCAATATTTAGCTTTTCTTTCAGCAAAAAATATATTTGGGGAACAATCTTATTATATATATAAGTGGTTGTTTTTTCATCAATATCAAAAGCGTCTTGATAATGTTTTTTTGTTATTATCAAACAATGACCTGTGCTTTTGGGTTTGATGTCAAAGATTACTTTTACAATATCATCTTCATAAATAGTATATGAAGGAATTTCTCCATTAATAATTTTACAAAATATACAATCCATTTTTAACCTCCTTAATTATTTTATCATATTTTTCTATTGTTGAATAATCAAATAAACAATGATAAAATAATTAAAGAAACGAGATGAAAAATATGTTGAATATAAATAAAATTACTGTTCAAGTAGAAGATAAAGTTTTATTACAAGACTTTTCTTTAGATATAGATAAAGGTTCAATCCATGTTATTATGGGACCTAATGGTAGTGGTAAATCCACTTTATCAAGGACGATCATGGGTGATCCTAATTATAAATTATTATCTGGTAAAATTGCTTTTAATAATCAAGATTTAGCAACTTTAACTCCTGATCAAAGAGCTAAGTTAGGAATTTTCTTGGCATTTCAAAACCCCTTAGAAATAAGTGGTGTATCTAATGCTGATTTTTTAAGGACAGCATTAAGCATTAAAAAAGAAGGAAGTATTAATCTTTATGAGTTTGTTAAGAAAGTTGAGAACTATAGTGATGATTTAAAAATAAAATCAGATCTTTTAAGTAGAGGTTTAAATGTTGGCTTTTCTGGTGGAGAAAAAAAGAAAAACGAAGTTTTACAGCTTAAAATATTAGAACCAAAATTTTTAATTTTGGATGAAATAGATTCTGGTTTAGATATTGATAGTTTAAAGTTGGTTTTTAAGAATATTAAAAATTATATAAAAGAATATCCTGAGACATCAGTTTTAATCATTACCCATAATAATAAGATATTAAAATATTTAGTTCCTGATTTTGTACACATTATAAAGGCTGGTAAAATTGTTAGAACCGGGACTAGTGAATTGGGTGATATATTAGAAGATGAAGGTTATGAACAATTAGGTGATGATCATGAAAATTATCAGTAGTAATGAATTGCCAGTTATATATCATGATAATCAAAAAGAATTAATTATAAATGTTATAGATAAACAGGAAATATATTTAGAAAACATTTCTCATTCTCAAATTAGAATAGAAGTGGTGGCAAATTCTAAGGCTATTATTAGAGAAATTAGAGATGAAGATATAAAATCATCTAAATATGAAATTATTTTGGGAGAAAATTCTTGTTTAAGTTATAATCGCTTTTATAAATTAGATGAATATAATGAATTAGTTAATATTCATTTACAAGGTGAAAAAAGTAAAATTATATATAATGCTTCTCATATAATAAGAAATACCCAAAATTGTTGTTTAAATATTTTTCATGATTATCCTTTGACAACCAGTATTGTCAATAATCATGGTGTAGTATCAAAAAAAGGTTATTTAGATTTAACTGTTAACGCCTGTGTTCCCAAAGGAAAAAATAAATGTTATTTAAAACAGGAAAACAAAATTATTTTTTTAAATGACAATAAAAGCATTATTAAACCTAACCTAATAATTGAAGAAGATGACGTTGAGGCTTTTCATGGAGCATCATTAGGCAAATTTAATGATGAAGAAATTTTTTATTTGCAAACTAGAGGTTTTGATAAAAAAGCTGCTACACAATTATTAGTTAAAGGCTTTTTATTTAGTAATTTAGATTTTAAAGACAATATGTTTTGTCGTATAAATAAAAATATTAGTGAAGAATAGAGGTGAAAATATGAATCGTAAAGATTTTCCAATGTTGAATAAAGATTTAATATATTTTGATAATGCTGCTACGACATTTAAACCTCAAGTTGTCATTGATTGTGTTAGTCAATATTATAAAGACTATTGTGTTAATATTAGTCGTTCAGATTACGATTTGAGTCAAGAATTAACTACGGCAGTAGAAACAGTTAGATATAAAGTTAAAGAATTTATTAACGCTAAAGACGTTAGAGAAATTATTTTTACCTCTGGTTCAACTCATTCTCTAAATATGGCAATCTTTGGTTTCTTTGCAAATTATTTAAAAGCTGAGGATGAAGTTTTAATTACTGAAACAGAACATGCTTCATTGGTATTACCATTTTTTGAATTAATAAAAACTAATCAAATAAAAGTTAATTACATAGCTTTAAATAGCAATAATGAAGTGACTTTAGAAAACGTTATAAAGTCTATTACTCTTCAAACAAAGGTAATTGCTTTAGCGCATATTACTAATGTTATTGGTGATATTCGACCTTTACAAGAAATTATTGAATATGCACACAGTCATAATATTTTAGTAATTGTAGATGGAGCTCAAAGTATTTCACATATTAAAGTCGATGTCCAAAAATTAGGCGTTGATTTTTATGCTTTTTCTGGTCATAAGATGATGGCTCCAACTGGAACAGGAATATTATATGGAAAATATGATTTATTAAAACAAATGAAGCCTTTAATTTTAGGTGGAGGAGTTAGTACTGTTTTTGAAAAAGATGGTAATTATGAATTAAAAAATATTCCCGAAAAATTTGAAGCTGGGACTCAAAATCTTAGTGGAATTATTGGATTGGGAACTGCTATTGATTATTTAGTAGAAAATAGAAATGAACAATATTTACAAGAATTGAGAAATTATGCAATAGCTAGAATGAAAACTATTTCTCAAATAAAAATATATAATGAATTTTCTAAAGGACCTATTATAATTTTTAATGTCAATAATGTTTTTAGTCAAGATACAGCAATATATTTAAGTAAGAAAAAAATTGCTATTCGTGCTGGCAATCATTGTGCCAAATTATTAAATAATTTAGGTTTAAATTCTACTTGTCGTTTAAGTTTATATTTTTATAATACAAAGGAAGAGATTGATTTTTTAATAGAAGCTTTAAATAGTGAAAACATCTTAAAAGAATCATTATAGGTGACTTATGGATAGTAATTTAAAAAGAGAGATTATTATTGAAAATAATTTGCATCCTTTTCATAAAGAAACAAAAGGGGACCAATATATAAAAATCAATACAAGAAATGAATCTTGTATTGATAATATTAATCTCTATTTAAAAATAGAAAATAATTTTATAAGCGATATATTTTTTGATGGGGAAGCTTGTGCTATTTCAACTTCAGTAACATCTATTATGATAAAAACATTAATTGGTAAGTCTTTAGATGACGCTATGAAAATTATAAATGAATTTGAAAAAATGATTAATGAAGAAGAATATAATAGAGAAATATTATTTGAATTAAATGTTTATGATGAAATATATAAACAACCAAATAGAAAAAACTGTGCTTTACTACCTTTTAAAGGTTTAAAACAAATAATAAAAAAAAGCAATTGATTGCTTTTTTATTTTTTAACTTTAGTA
This sequence comes from uncultured Muribaculaceae bacterium, assembly GCA_964461005.1. Classification (GTDB taxonomy): domain Bacteria; phylum Bacillota_I; class Bacilli_A; order RF39; family UBA660; genus JAAZBI01. The sequence continues at coordinate 9,462 of CAYWQQ010000006.1, read as the reverse complement.
TATTCTTTAATAAGAGTTTGTGCTAACTCTTGATTCGATTTTAATATATCATCATATTGTTTTCTAAAAATAGGGTTGCCCAATATTGAATATATGTGAGCTATTTTAAGTAAAAAAGAAAGTGTCGATTCATCTGTATATAAACCTGAAGGTAAAAACTTTTTTATTAATTCATTATATTTTTCTTTAATTTCTTCTTGAGAACAATCTGGACTTAATTCTATTTCATTATATAAATTTCCATAATTGTTAATTGCATTGCCTATATTTCTCCAACTATCCCTTGTATTATTTTCCATTTTCCCACCTCATCATTATATTATATTATTATACGAAATATTACAAGTAGAGATAATAGAAAATTGTTAATTTTTATAGTATAATATTTTTGGTGATGACATGAATAAATTAAATTCAACCATAATTGATAAAATTTCTTCTGCAAAAGAAGAACCATTATTTATGAGAGAAATAAGAATTAAAGCTTTACAAAGTTTTAATTCTTTAGATATGCCAAGTTTTGGCCCTAAAATAAATATTGATTTTGAAAAAATTAATTATTTTAATAAAATAGAAGAACAAGTAAATAACTGGGATGAAATGAAAACTGATATAAAAAAGCCTTTTGAAGAAATAGGATTATTAAAAGCTGAAAAGGATTACTTAGGTGGAATAGGCGTTCAGTATGAAAGCACTTCTATTTATCATAATATGTTATCTTATTTAGAAGATAAAGGTGTTATTTTTGTTGATACTGATACCGCATTAAAAAAATATCCTGACTTATTTAAAAAATATTTTGGAAAATTAGTGCCAATTGGAGATAATAAATTCAGTGATCTTAACACTGCCTTTTGGAGTGGAGGAGCATTTATTTATATTCCCAAAGGTGTTAAATTAGATCGCCCTTTGCAAAGTTATTTTTGGATTAACAATCAAAACTTTGGTCAATTTGAAAGAACCATTATTATTGTTGATGAGGGTGCAGAATTAGAATATATTGAAGGTTGTACAGCTAGAAAAGAAAGTGGTGGCTCACTTCATGCTGGTGTTGTAGAAATTTTTGTTAATAAAAATGCTAAATGTCGTTATACTACAATTCAAAATTGGTCGACAAATATTTATAATTTAGTAACAAAGAGAACTTTAGTAGAAGAGAATGGCCTAATGGAATGGATTGATGGCAATATTGGTTCGAAAATCACTATGAAGTATCCGGCATGTATTTTAAAGGGTGAAAACGCACGTGGTTTATGTTTATCAATTTCTTTAGCAGATAAAGATCAAATTCAAGATGCGGGTGCTAAAATGATTCATTTAGGACCAAATACTAAAAGTAAAATCATTTCAAAATCAATTGCTCGTAATGGTGGTAATGCTACTTATCGTGGTACAGTTAATATTACTAAAGAAGCAGTTAATAGTATGAGCACCGTTAAGTGTGATACGTTTATTTTAGATTCTCTATCCAAGAGTGATACTTTTCCAACTAATATAGTTGCAAACAAATCATCACTTTTAGAACATGAAGCTACTGTTTCTAAAATAAGCGAAGATGAATTATTTTATTTAATGAGTAAAGGAATTGATGAAGAAAAAGCTAAAGAATTAATTATTTTAGGGTTTATTGATGAATTCAAATCAGAGTTACCTTTAGAATATGCAGTGGAATTAAATAATTTATTAAAAACTAAAAAACAGTAAAATTATATATGCATAAATGAAAAGTAGTTATTTATAATTACTTTTTTTATTTAATAATTATTATGAATAATCACTTTATTTATCTTTGCTTTAAAAATTAAATAATTATATTATTTTGAAGAAAGGAGAAATAATATGTTAAATCAATTTGTAATTGTCGGAAGATTAGTCAAAGATTCAGAACTTAGAGAAACGGAAACAGGTAAAAAAATAACTAATATTACTTTAGCTGTTCCTAGAAGTTATAAAAATTCTACTGGAGAATATGATACTGATTTTATTAATTGTGTTCTTTGGGAAGGCATAGCTCAAAACACTACTGAATATTGTAAAAAAGGAGATTTGATTGGAGTTAAAGGTAGAATTCAAAGCAGAACAGTAGAAAAAGAAGAAAAAACTAATTATTTAACAGAAATGGTTGCTGAAAAAGTAACGTTCTTAAGTAGTAAAAGAGAAGAGAAAGAAGCATAAGCTTCTTTTTATGATATAATAAATTTACAGAGGTATTATAGATACAGTAGATGAAAAAGTTAAAAAATATTTTAATGTCTTGGAACCAGATTATCCTATTTGGTTAAATGATTATATTAATACCAAGGAGATGTTACAACAAAGATATATTAGTATAACTTGTGGAACGATATATTCCGATTTATTTGAAAGTGATTTTTTCTTTTCTAGTTTAGATCATTCAATTGCTGTGGCATTAATTATTTGGCATTTTACTCATGATAAAAAACAAACTATTTCAGGATTACTACATGATATAGCTACTCCAGCTTTTAAACATTGTGTTGATTTTTTACGTGGAGATTATATGAAACAAGAAGCCACAGAAGATTTAACTACTGAAATAATATCTAATTCAAGTGAATTAATGAGTTTGTTACAAAGGGATGATGTTGAACTATGTGAAGTTGATGATTATCATTTATATCCAATTGCAGACAATGATACCCCTCAACTATCTGCAGATAGACTTGAATATTCTTTTTCAAATGCAATAATTACATATCAGTTAATAGATTTAGATCAAGTGAAAAAAATGTATAATGATATATGTATTCAAAAAGATGAACACCAAAACGATGAATTGGGTTTTCAAACTGAAACGATTGCTGAAGATTTTGTTAGAGTCACAAGTAAGTTGTCTATTATATATCGAGAAGACCGTACTAGATATTCAATGCAATTAATAGCAGATATATTAAAAAAATTACGATTTACGATTGAAGATTTATATAATTTAAAAGAGAAAGAAGTCATACAAATAATTGAACAATCAAAATATTCTGATATATTTTATAAATGGAGAAACGCTAAAAAGATAATGTCTTCATTAGACAAACCAGAAAAAGAATATTTTATAAATAATCATGCCAAAATAAGGTACATAAATCCTTTATTAAATGGAAAAAGAATCACAGAAATAAATAAAGCAGCAAAAGAAATGATTACAAACAATTTATCATATGATATGAACAAATATGTATATTTAGAAGATATATTCTCATTTTAATTAATATATATAAAAAAAGATTTTGAAGATAAATTCTAAATCTTTTTTTAATAAAATAAATCATCTGGTTTTTTATTAAATATTTCTGCAATATTTTTTGCCATTTGATATGTAAGAGTTCTTTTTTTGTTTTCAATTTGCCAATAAAATGTTTTGCTAATTTTTAATAGTTCTGCCATTTTTTGATAAGTATAACCAAAATCATTTCTCATTTGTTTTAATTTATCCATAAACACCATCCTTAATCATTATACTAAATTATTTATTTGTTAACAATTGTTTAAGTTACTATTTAGTTAACTTCAATATTTTTTGATCTTATATTTGTTAAATTGTAGTTAACAAATAGAGGTGATGATATGTTCTCAAGCCAAAGACTTAAATCGTTAAGAAAAGAAAAAGGTTTAACTCAAGAACAATTAGGAAACTTTTTAAATTTAACAAAAGTATCAATTTGTGGATATGAGAATGGTAAAAGAGTTCCCGATTTGGATACATTTCAAGATATTACAAACATTTTTAATGTTTCAGCTGATTATTTGTTGGGAAATGATTTAACTGGAAATATAATAAAAGATAAAGAAGAAAAATATATCGTGTCGCTTTCACAGGATGATTGGGATTTTATAAGAGAATTAAAAAAGTCTCCCGATTTATATAGACAAGTAATGTCTTCAGATAAAAAAAGAATAATTGAATTGTTAAATAAGCTTTTAAAATAATAAAGTGAACTTTATTATTTTTTATTGTATAATATATTTGGTGATCATATGGATATCAAAAAAATAATTGAAAAAAAAGAAAAAGCTATATCTTTGAATTCTGAAGAAATTAATTATGTAGTAAATAATTATTTAAATGGTAATATTTCTGATTCAGAAATGGCATCTTTTTTAAGTGCAGTTTGTCAATTTGATATGAATGATGATGAAATGTTTTTTTTAACTAAAGCGATGCTTGATAGTGGCGACAGATTAAATTTAACTCAAATCTCCAATAATATTGTTGATAAGCATTCAACTGGTGGCATTGGTGATAATACAACGTTAATTATCCTTCCTATAATGCAAGCTTTAGGTATAAAAATGGCTAAGATGAGTGGTAGAAGTTTGGGATTTACCGGAGGAACAATCGATAAAATTGAATCTGTTCCAGGTTTTAGAACTAATTTATCAGAAAGCGAATTTCTTGATCAATTAAATAACTTTGGTATTGTTTTAGCAACTACTAATAAACAATTTGTTCCTGCTGATAAAAAAATCTATGCTTTAAGAGATATAACAAATAGTGTTTCATCAATACCACTAATAGTATCTAGTATTATGAGTAAAAAACTTGCAACTAATAGTGATAAAATAGTTTTTGATGTGAAAGTAGGAAGAGGAGCATTAATAAAAGATTTTAATTCTGGTTTATTATTAGCATCTAAATTAGTAAAAATTAGTAAAAGATTTGGTAAAGAAGCTCGAGCTTTAATTACAAATATGGATTATCCTTTAGGTAATAAAATTGGTAACAGTTTGGAGATAAGAGAGGCGATTGAAATTTTATCTTTGAACAAAACTAATAATCTTAGTTCTTTAGCTTTTACTTTGGCCAGTCTATTAGTGAGTTTAAGTAGAAAAATTGATTTTTTAGAATCTTATAAATTAGTAAAAGAATGTGTGGATTCTGGAAAGGCATATAAAAAGTTTTTAGAATTTATTAAATATCAAGGTGGTCAAATTGATTTGTTGAAAAGTGCATCTTATATTTTGCCATATTATGCTGTTCAAAGTGGTTATTTAAATGACATTGATGCTTTAAAAGTTGGCAATTTAGTTAGACAGATGGGTGCTGGAAGAAAAAACCCAACTGATATAATTGATCATAATGTTGGTTTAGACATAGTTGGTAATTTAGGAGAGCATTATGAAAAAGGAGATATTCTTTGCTATGTTCATACTCAAGATAAGAACTATAACTTAGCTGATTTGGGAAATATATTTTTATTAGAACAAGAAAAAAAGGATTTTAATCCTTTAATATATGGTTTAATTTAAAACTAATTATTTACAAAATTTAAGTAGTATTCTTCAAATGTTATTTTGTTTTCATAAATGTATTTGGCAACATCCACACCAACATAACGATAATGCCAAGATTCAAACATATAACCAGTGATATAAACTTTATCACTTGGATATCTAAGAATGAAACCATATTTATGAGCATTATCTTTTAACCATTTATATTCTTTGGTATAAACAAAGGAATTATTACTAATGGAATTTAAATCTAATGCTAAACCAGTTTGATGTTCAGAATGACCAGGACGAGCTGAGTATGTATCAGCTTTTTGTTTGCCATCACGAGCAGCATAATTATTATATAGTTGATTTTGAGTAGCATAGCTACGATAAGCTGAAATGACATTAACAGTCATTCCTTGAGAAATCATAGTTTTGGCCATTTTTTCAAATTCAGTATTAACTTTTTTTCTTATAGTTCTTGATTTGCCAGCGGTATAGGCATTGTTTATGTTAACTAAATCATTAGGCTCATAATCTTTTGATAATTTGTAATATTTATTTGTAATGATCAAATATTCATCTTCTAGATTAGTTTTATAGTTTGTATTGTAAAACGGAATGTCGAGATTTAATTCAACTTGGAGAACAGTATCTTGATAATTAGTTTTATTTTCTTTTTGATAATTAGTATAGCGATCTAAATTGCTAAAGTTGAAATGTTTTACCAATATAAAATCAGTTAAGCCATTGATTTTATTTTTTTTGGTTATATCAGCGATTTGTTCATTGTTTAACAATTCAAAAATTATATTTATTTCTTCTGTGGAATATTTCAATTGTAAAAGTGTATTTATTTTTGAAATGAACTTATCTTTTTTCACATACTTTATATCTAAATATTTTTCAAAATATTTATCTTGATAAGTTTCCTGAATACAAGCTTCATTAATCACTTGTGAAAAAATTTGCTTTTCAATTAGGTATGTATCACGTTTGTTTTTAATAATTATTTCTGTACATTTTTTTTGATAATTTAATTGGTAAAGATTTCTTTGTATTTCGGTTGTGGTTAAATAGTAGAATATTTTTGGTGAAACAAAGAAGATAAAAATTATTAGGAATAGAGTAATAAAGACACGCTTAATGTTTAGTTTTTTCTTTTTCATATAGCCTCCTATATTTATTATAAATCAATAAAAAGTTATTATCAAATAAAAAAAGATGTGTTATACTTGTAATGGTGAATCATATGAGTAATAGAAAACAAAGAAGACAAGATAAATATAAGTATAAAAAGAAAATTACAACTGGCGAGTCAAAATCAAACCCTATTTTTATAATGGGAGGCATGTTACTTGTATTTGTTTCTTTTTATTTAATAACTGATTATTTAAATCCAAAACCGTTGGTAAAGAACCTGGAATCAGAAATAAAACCAGTATATATTCAGTATCAAGAAATTTTGGCTGGTTCAACTTTTAATATTAACAAATCGCAATATTATGTTTTATTTTATAATAGTGATAAATTTTATAAAGCAGAAATTGAAAAAATAATTTCTAGTTATCGTAAAGAAAACAAAGTCTCTTTATATATAGTTAATTTAAATAATGGATTAAATAAAAATTATATTTTTGAAGAAAGCAATAGTTCAGCTCAATCAGCAGCAGAATTAAAAGTAAAAGATTTGACTTTAATAAAAATAGAAAACAATAAAAACACTTCTTATTTAGAAGGAATTGAGAATATTAAAACAGAGTTAGGAGTTGAAAATTAAAATGATAGAAAAAATTAGAGCAAAAAAAGAAAAACTAAAAAATATTTTTTCAAAAAAAGATAAACCTAAAAAAGAAAAACTACCTTTAAAATTAATGGTAGGTGTTGCCTTAATTACAATAGTTGGAATAGCTGCTGGATCGATTACCACATATTTCATAATGCAAAAAGAAATTGTATCAGATAATTGTATTAAGGAATCGAAAATAGAAGAAATAAACGAAGCTTATCAGTATATAATAGATAACTATTATAAAGAAATTGATAAAGATAAATTAATTGATGCTGCTATTGATGGTATGACTTCGATTTTAGATAATCATTCTTCTTATATGAATCCAGAAGAAACAACTGCATTTAACGAATTGATGAATGGTTCTTTTAGAGGTGTTGGTATTGAATTTAATAAAATAGAAGGACAACATACAATTTTAGGTATTATTGCAAAGAGTCCAGCTTCAAAAGCTGATTTGAGGGTAGGGGACATTATATATAAATTAGATGGTGTTGAATATACTGATAAGACAACAACTGAATTATCTAGTTATATCAAAAAGAATCCTAAAAACGATGTTTTAATTACTATCAAAAGAAATGAAGAAATCATAGATATCAAGGTTACAAAGGCAATTGTTATTTTGCCAAGTATTGAAAGTAAAATTTATAAAAAAGGCAATAAAGAAATTGGTTATATTAAGGTTTCTGTTTTTGCTGACAATACAGCAACTCAATTTGAAGAAGAATTAATTAATTTAGAAAAAGCTAATATAAGTAGTTTAATTATAGATGTTAGAGGTAATGGTGGTGGCTACTTACATGCTGCCAATAGAATGATGGAATTGTTTATACAACCAGGAAAAGTAATATATGAAATGCAAACTAAAAAGGATGTTGATTTATATAAAGCTTTTGCTGTTAAAAAAAGAAATTATCCAATTGTTGTTTTAGTTGATGGTGGTAGTGCTTCAGCTTCTGAAATTATTGCTGCTGCTCTTAAGGAAAGTTATGGTGCTAAATTAATTGGTACTAAAACTTATGGAAAAGGAACTGTTCAACAAGCTAAAACAATGAGTAATGGTGGATTAATTAAAATTACAACAAACAAATGGTTAACTCCAAGTGGTTTTTGTGTTGAAGGTGTTGGATACAAACCTGATATTGAAGTTGAATTAAATGAAGAATATTATAAAAGCCCAATTGAAAATAATGACAACCAATTGCAAAGAGCTTTAGAAGAATTGAAATAAATTTGCTTTTTGATTATAATAAGGTTATGGAAGATAGTAAAAAAATAAAAATTGGAGATAGTTTAAAAATTCATTCATATAAACATGATGGTACTGTTTATAGAAGTTGGGACCAAGCAATTGTCTTAGATATAAAAGATGATTATATAGTTTTGGGAAATAAAAAAGTTTTAGTTATGGAAAAAGATGGTCGAACTTGGAGAACAAAGGAACCAGCAATTATATTCTTTTATAAAAAAAACTGGTTTAATATTATTTGTCAATTAAAAGATAAGGGTGTTTATTATTATTGCAATATTGCTACTCCTTATATAATTGATGATTTAACTATTAAGTATATTGATTATGATTTGGATTTAAGAATTTTTCCCGAAGGAAAATATAAAATATTAGATCAAGGGGAATATGAGTATCATCGCCGATTAATGAACTATTCTGAAGAAATTGATAAAATAGTAAAAAACGAGCTAAATAATTTAATTTCTTTATATAAGGAAAAGAAAGATTTATTTGATAAAAAAATATTAAGTGAGTATCAAGAAAAAATTAAAGATTATTTTTAATCTTTTTTCTTTAATTTATGCCTTTTTAGGCAATATTTATGTCGAAAAATGTGTTTTATTAAAAAAAGTAAAAAAAAGTGAAAAAAGTTGTTGACACCTTTGTTTTATTTTGTTATATTTAATGTGCACTTCGAAAGAAGTCGCTGAATGATCTTTGAAAACTAAGCAAAATGTCAATTTTGAGTAGCTAGGTAACCAAACTTAACAATAAATAATTAAATTATTTTTTTTTGAGAGTTTGATCCTGGCTCAGGATGAACGCTGGCGGCATGCCTAAGACATGCAAGTCGAACGAGGGGACCCTTTGATATTTAATGAAAGTTGAGTGCTTGCACAAAACCGGATTTATTTTGATTTGGATTTTCCCCTAGTGGCGCACGGGTGAGTAACACGTGGGTAATCTACCTTTAAGACGGGGACAACAGTTGGAAACGATTGCTAATACCGGATATGAATTAGAAATGATTTTTCTATTTTGAAAGGAGCCCTTAAAGCTTCGCTTAAAGATGAGCCTGCGGCGTATTAGCTAGTTGGTAAGGTAATGGCTTACCAAGGCGACGATGCGTAGCCGGTCTGAGAGGACGAACGGCCACATTGGGACTGAGACACGGCCCAAACTCCTACGGGAGACAGCAGTTAGG
>CAYWQQ010000005.1:0-30468 GCA_964461005.1 uncultured Muribaculaceae bacterium | reverse complement strand
ATATAAAAACCCCCGTTTTTAATTATTTTTCTTCTACTATAATAGCATCTTTTCTAGATAATGCAAGTCTTCCTTTTTTATCATAACCTAAAGACTTAACAAGTATTTCATCTCCAACTTTTACAACATCTTCTACTTTGTTAACTCTTTCTTTAGCTAATTGTGAAACATGAACCATTCCTTCACATCCTGGCCATAATTCAACAAAACAACCAAAATCCTCTACTTTAACTACTTTAGCAGAATAGATTTTGCCGTCTTCTACTTCTCTAACAATATTTTTAATCATTTGAACAGTCTTATCTATAACTTCTTGACTAGTGTGATATATGATTACTCTTCCACTGTCTTCAATGTCAACTTTTACAGCGTTTATATCTGAAACAAGATTTACGTTAGAAGCTTCTAAAATAATCTTAGTAATCATTTCTCCACCACGTCCAATTACTTCTTTAATACGACTTGGATTAATGCTGAAAACCATTGATTTTGGTGCATATTTACTTACTTGTTCTCTTGGTTGAACAATTTGACTTGTTATAACATCTAGTATTTCATAACGAGCTATTTTAGCTTGTTCTAATGCTTCTTTTAATATTTGTTTAGTGATTCCTTTGATTTTGATATCCATTTGTAAAGCACAAATGCCTGATTTAGTACCTGCTACTTTAAAATCCATATCTCCCAAATGATCTTCTAAACCTTGAATATCAGTTAAAATTGTATAATCTTTATCATCTGTTATTAAACCCATAGCAATACCTGCTACTGGAGCTTTAATAGGAACTCCTGCGGCCATTAATGCCATACATCCTGCACAAATACTAGCTTGAGAAGATGATCCATTACTTTCTAAAGTTTCAGATACAACTCTAATTGTATATGGAAATGTTTCCTCATTAGGAATTACTTGAAGTAATGCTTTCTCTCCTAAAGCTCCATGCCCAATTTCTCTTCTACCTGGAGCACCATATCTGCCAGTTTCTCCTACTGAAAAAGCTGGAAAGTTATAGTGAAGCATAAACCTTTTTTCTGCTTCTAATCCTAAACCATCTAATATTTGATGTTCTCCTAAAGCTCCTAGGGTAACAACTGATAAACTTTGAGTTTCACCTCTTGTAAATAGTGCTGATCCATGTGCTCTTGGTAATAAATCAATTGCTGTTGATAAAGGTCTGATTTCTGTCATTTTTCTACCATCAGCTCTTTGTTTTTCTTGAACAACTATTTTTCTGAAAATTTCATATTCTAGTGAAGAAAAAACTAAGTTAACTTTTGTTAATAATTCCATTAATTCTTTATCAGTTAAATTTTTGTTTTCTGCAGTATATTTTTCAATTAATTCTTCTTTAATATTTTCTATAGCATTATATTTTTCTAATTTTTCGCTAATTCTCATAGCTTCATTTAATTTTTCAGTAATCAAGTTTCTAATTTCTGTTTTTAATTCTTCTGCTATTTCTAAAACATTATATGTCATTTTTTCTTTACCAATTTCAGAAACAATTTCTTCTTGAAAAGAAATTAATTCTTTAATTGCTTCGTGACCAAACATTAAAGCTTCTAACATGTCTTCTTCACTAGCTTCTTTTGCTGATGCCTCAACCATATTAATAGCTGTTTTAGTTCCTGCAACTGTTAAATCAATATCAGATAATTCTGTTTCTTTTGTTGTAGGATTAATAATAAATTTACCATCTACTCTTCCCACTTTAACACTTGCTACTGGCCCATCAAAAGGTATTTCACTAATGCAAGTACATAATGAGGAACCAAATAATGCTGTCATTTCTGGAATATTATCTTGATCTACCGATAATACTGTGTTCACTATTTGAACTTCATTTCTAAAATTTTCTGGGAATAGAGGTCTCATCGGACGATCAATCATTCTTGCTGCTAAAGTAGCATTTTCAGTTGGTCTTGATTCTCTTTTAATAAATCCACCCGGTATTTTTCCTACTGAATAAAATTTTTCTTGATATAAAACCATTAATGGAAAAAAATCAGATAAAATATTAGCTGTTTTAGAAACAACAGCTGTTGATAAAACAACTGTATCTCCATATCTAACTAAAACCGATCCATTAGCTTGTTTAGCTAATTCACCGTTTTCAACGATTAATTCTCTTCCACGAAAATTCATTTTAAATATTTTTTTTGTCATACTTTCTCCTTTTTATAAAAAAAGACACTAAAAAACAGTGCCTACTTTCTAATATTTAATTTTTCGATTATTTTTCTATAACTTATAACATCATTTTTAATTAAGTAATTCAATAAACTACGACGTTTACCAACTTTCATCAATAACCCTCTTTTTGAGTGAAAATCATGAATATGCCTCTTTAAATGTTCAGTTAAGTCATCAATTTCTTTTGTTAAAATTGCAATTTGAACTTCTGCAGAGCCTGTATCTTCTTTAGATTTAGCAAACTCTTTAACAAGTTTTTCTTTTGTCTCTTTATTTAAAGCCATTTTTCTTCCTCCTTATAATTTAATACACCTAAATCTTCGTAAAAGTTTGGAGTAAGCTTAAACCAAGATTTGGTAACACATTTAATATATAACAATTTAATAAATAAAGCAAGTAATTATATCATTTTATATGGTTTTATTTTTGTTTTATCTTTTGAATAAGTTTGATAAATTGCAATAACATCACCATTTTTATCTATATACTTTATTAAATCATTGGGCAAGTCTTTTTCTATGATTTTTCCATTTCTAATTTCTATTTCTTTTCTATCAGAAACAACTTCGAATGGTATTGCTTTTAAAGCCTCATTAATACTAATTAATTCTGTTTTTTCATTAATTTCATCTATCTCTATAGCCTGCTCAATAGAAAAATCCCCTTGAGTTAATCGCCTTAAATCACTCATCGTTCCAATAGTGTTTAATTTTTTACAAATATCTTTTATTAAACTTCTGATGTATGTACCCTTAGATACTTTAACCTGAAAAGTTATAGAATCTCTTTCAAAATTAATTAATTCTATATTGTATACCTCAATTTGGCGCTTTGGAGCTTCTATTTCAATATTATTACGGGCATATTCATATAATTTTTTACCCTTGATTTTTATAGCACTATATAAAGGGACTTCTTGCGTACTAATACCTAAAAAAGAATTTATAGCTTTTTCTATGTCTTCTTTAATTAATATTGGAATGCTTTCTTCCTTGATTATTTTCCCCGTTATATCTAAAGTGTCGGTCTCTATACCTAATTTTATAGTTGCCAAATATGTTTTATCATAGCTGGTAATTAGTTCACTAATTTTTGTAGCTTTACCAACACATAAAACTAAAACTCCGGTTGCTATAGGATCTAAAGTGCCTGTATGTCCTATTTTCTTTATATTTATTTTCTTACTAACCATGTTAACAACATCACGACTCGTAACACCTTTTTCTTTATCAATAACTATTATTCCATTCATTTTTATCACCTTTATTAATTATAGCCTAATAAAAAAAAGAAATAAAGTTTTACTTTATTTCTTATAAATATAACATTTGTCTTTTTCTTTGCTATCATAGCTGTGATTATAACTTGAAATTTTTTCTTTATTTCTGCGGATTCCTTCTTTATCATCAATTTTAATTGCTAACTTATAGCAGCAAGAAATTTGTCGATATATTTCTCTCTCTTGTTGTATTTCTTTTTCGATTATTTCTGCTGATTCTTTTAAAAATATCCATCTTTGTTTTGCACTAATATCAAGTTTATCTAAAAGTTCTTTTTTAATTGTCTCATTTTTATTAAGCAATTCAATATAATTCTCTATTTGCTTAGATATAACCTTTTTATGAGCACTCATTTCTTCTATACTTTTTTCTTTGTCTTTTATTTCATATATTATTGTTTGTTCTTCTTTATTGCTTGAGTGATTATTTTCAATCATCTTTAATTGTTCTATTAATTGATTTTTTTTCAATTCATAAGAAGCTATTATTTCTTCAAATTTTTGTTTTGTTTTTTCTGTTTTAGACTTAATTAATTCTATGGCTTCTATTTTTTGCTCAATCATTTCAATGTTTCTTATTTCCAAATGATCCATTTTTAATATTTCCATTTTGTTTTTTAAATCATGGTAGAAAACAGATAATGAAAATTCCTTTTTGGAAAAACAATATTGTCTTTGATGTTTCTCAGATTCTTCATTGCTTTCAATCATATATTCAGTTTTATAAAACCAATCACTTTCTTCTAGATTAGTTCTTTCTATTTCTTTTCCTTGTTTAATGAAATCAATTGCTAAAGAAGCACTTGCCATTTCCTCAGACATTTTATTTCTTTCTAAAAAATCGTTTTCGTATTTCACTAGACCTATTTCTGGAATATATTTCATTACCTCGTTAGCTTTTAAATCAATATTTGAAAACTCAGAAATAATCTTTTTTGAAAATATTTTTGGATAATCTCTCAAGTAAACTGCTAACATTTTTTTTTCATATGCTTTTTTTAGATAGTTATAAATATTACCCATTCAAAACACCCCCTTTTTTTTTATTGTCTATATGATACTCATTTTTCAAAAAAAATCAAGGGTTTGACAAAAAAAAGTGAGTTTTATCTCACTTTTCTTGGTTTTCTTTAATTTCTTTTAATATTTTTTCAATATTACTTGCATATTCTAAAGATGTATCATAAATAAATTCTAATTCTGGAATAGCCCTAATTTCTAATTTTCTTTTACAAAGTTCACTCTTAATAAAGCCTCTAGCATTGTTTAAATCTAATAATACCTTATCTTTTTTATTAGTAAATATAGTTGTAAAATATATTTTAGCATAACTTAAATCATTAGCTAATTTTAAATCAGTTATAGTGACCATTTTTAAATCTTCATCTCTAATTTCTGTGGCAATTATATCGCTGATTTCACGATGAAGAGTACTAGCTATTTTTTTTGTTCTTATATCATTCATTATTTTTTCAATTCCACCATTTCATAAGCTTCTATAATATCTTTTTCTTTAATATCATTATAATTTTCAATAGTTATACCACATTCAAAACCTGCTTTTATTTCTTTTACAGAGTTCTTTTCTCTTTGAATACTACTAATTTCACCATCATAAATAACAATGCCATCTCTAATAATACGAGCTTTTGAATTAGATTTTAATAATCCAGATAATATATAACTACCTGCAATTGTACCAGTCTTAGAAAATTTGAAAAGTTGTCTAACTTCGGCTTGTCCTAATACTTTCTCTTCAAATTCAGGATCTAGCATACCCTTCATTGCTGCTTCTAAATCCTCTACAACCTTATAAATAATGTTATACAATCTAATTTCAACACAATGATTTTTTGCTGTCTCTATAATTGCATTACTTGGTCTAACATTAAATCCTATAATTATGGCTTTAGATGCACTCGCTAAAACTATATCAGATTCCGTAATAGTTCCTGTTCCACTCCTAACAACCTTAACTTTTATTCCTTCAACATCTAATTTTTCTAAAGAAATTTTCACAGCCTCTTCGCTACCTTTAACATCTGCCTTTAAAACAATATTTATTTCTTTAATTCCTTCTTGAATCTTGGCAAATAAATCTTCCAAACTCATAGCATCTGGTGCGACATTTTTTTTCATTTGAAATTGTTTTTCTCTTTGAGAAGCTATTTGATGAGCTTGTTTTTCGTTTTCAAAAGACATAAAACGATCTCCAGCACTTGGAATTGTACTCAATCCTGTTACAAAAACAGGCATTGCTGGTTCTGCATTAGTTATTTCTTCAAACTTATCATTTTTTAAGCTTCTGATTTTTCCATAAGATGTTCCAACCACGATTGGATCACCTAATCTTAAACTACCATTTTGAATTAATAAAGTCGCAACTGGTCCTAAGGATTTATCTAATCTAGCTTCAATTACCGAACCTAGAGCATAACGATTAGGATTTGCTTTTAAATTTCTTGTTTCTGATAACAAAATAATTGTTTCTAATAAATCATCAACACCCATTCCAGTTTTAGCAGAAATTTTAACAAAGATAGTATCTCCGCCCCATTCTTCTGGATTTAAACCGTATGTTGCCAATTCATTCATTATTCTATCGGGATTTACATTTGGCTTATCCATTTTATTTATTGCTACAATAATTGGAACTTGAGCAGCTTTTGCATGATCAATAGCTTCTTTCGTTTGGGGCATAACACCATCATCTGCTGCTACAATGATAACAACCAAATCTGTTATACTTGCTCCACGAGCTCTCATTTCTGTAAATGCTGCGTGTCCTGGAGTATCAATAAATGTTATTTTCTTGTCATTAAAAACGACTTGATATGCACCTATATGTTGAGTTATTCCTCCAGCTTCTCCACCAACTACATTAGTTTTACGAATTGTATCTAATAAAGTTGTTTTTCCATGATCAACGTGCCCCATAATTGTAACTACTGGAGCTCTTTCCACTAAATCTTCTTCTGCATCAATTATTTCTAATTTTTCAAAATTAGTCTCGTCTTGAGTTTCTTCTCTTTTCAACTCTTTTTGATAATCTAAAACTAAGATGGAAGCATCTTCAAAACTTATATTATCGTTTAAATTTACCATCATGCCTAAAGAAATTAATTTTTTAACTAAATCAATTCCCGCAACATCTAAAGCATTCGCTAAATCATTAACTGTCATGCCTTCTTTAAATAAAACAATATTATCTGTGCTTAAATTATTCGACATTAATTTTTCTTTATTTTTATACATGGTTTTTTTATTGCTTGCTAATTCTTTACTTTGAATAATTTCACTTTTCTTCTTTAATTTTTGTACTTTAACAGTGTCATCAACTTTAATATTTGTTTTAGAAATTATTTCTTCAACTTCTTCATCTGCAATTTCTTCTTCTATCTCTTCATTATTACTAATATAAGCATTATCTAATGTAACGATATTGTCTTCATTTAATAAATCATCTTCATTTACAACTTTGATATTCAATTCTTGACATTTAGATAATACAGCTTTTACTGTTTTACCAATATCATTAGCATATTCTAAAACACTCATCATAATTGCCACCTCTTTTCTTTATTTTGTTAAATCAATTAATTCTTCATAAACTGATTCTGGTATTTTTATTTGTAAACTTCTATCTAAGCTTTTATTGTTATGAGCTTTTTCAATTACCTTGATATCTTTTTTTAAATAAACTCCTCGCCCGTTAACTTTCCCAGTTAAATCAATAAGAATTTCGTTTTCTTTATTTTTTACAACTCTGATTAAATCTTCTTTAGGATACTTTTCCTTTGTAATAACACAAGTCCTATAGGGAATTTTTTTCATTACTCACCTTCTACAAATTTAATATTTATTCCTTCTTCAGCCATTTCTTCTGGATTTTTAATATTTATATTATAATGAGTTAATCTAGTCGCTAAACGTACATTTTGGCCTTTTCTACCAATTGCTAGAGAAAGATTATCTCCTTCTGCCATAACGATTGCTTCTTTCCTATCTTCATTTATAATAAAAACTGATAAATCTTTAGCTGGACTTAAAGCGTTTTTTATAAATTTTGTTGGATCTTTATCATATAAAATAACATCTATTTTTTCGCCTTTTAATTCATTTAAAATTTTGGCTATTCTTTCTCCTCTTTCACCAATACATGAGCCTAAAGGGTCGATTCGATTATTATCTGAATAAACAGCTATCTTGGTTCTGCTTCCAGCTTCACGAACTAGATTAAATAATACAATATGACCATCATGTAATTCTGGTATTTCTAATTCGAGTAACCTTTTTACAAATCCTGGATGAATTCTTGAAAGTATAACTTTAGGTCCTTTTGGTGTACTTTCAACAATATCAATATAAACTTTTAAAGAATTACCCATTAAAATTGTTTCACCAGGAATAATCTCTTTTTTAGGTAAAATACCATGAGTTCTTCCTAAATCTATATAATAATTAACTGCATCTTCACGAGAAACAATACCTACAACTAATTCATCTTGCTTACCTTCAAATTCTGACATTATACTATTGCGCTCTGCTTCTCTAATTTTTTGCATAATTACTTGTTTTGCAGTTGATGTTGCAACTCTACCAAAATCTTTTGGAGTTACTTCTTCTTCTATTATGTCTCCAACTTTGATTCTTGGATAATCTTTTTTAGCTTCTGCTAATTCAATTTCTACAATTTTGTTTTTTTCTTCGATTTCTTCTTCTGTTAATTCTTCTTCGTTATCAACATCTGATTCCTCTGTTAATTTATCAACTACAGTTAAAATTGAATAAACTTTGATATCACCTGTTTCGCGATTGATTTCAACTTTAACATTTGTTTGTGAATTAAAGTTTTTCTTATATGCTGTTGCTAAGGCTAACTCCATTGCTTCAAAAACTACTTCTTTTGAAATGTTTTTTTCCTTTGTAATATTTTGAACTGCTGTAATAAATGCTAATCCATCCATGCTATTCTTCTCCTCCTTTTTCCATCGAACAAACATCTAATATATATGATTCTTTTATATAATCATCTTTATCTAAAATAGGATTAATTATTTTAGTCGCTAAAAGACAATCATCAATGTTAATTGATGTATCTTTATCAATTGTTATTCGCAAAACATTTTCTCCAGATTCTTTTGTATATGCTACTTCAACTAATTTTATTTCTTCTTTTAACAATTTATCTTCTAATGATTTAAATATTTTTTCTTCAATCATATTTTCTCCTTTAATTTTAAAGAGTGAGATTCCTCTCACTCTTGATGTCTTGACAATTATAACATACTAACAAATGTTTTTTCAACAAAAAAACTAGTTTTTTGTTATAATTATATTGTTCAAGGAGTACATATGAAAAAAATTGGAAAATCACTATTAATTATCTTTTTATACTTATCCTATTCATCTTTATCTCTTATCCCATTAATATTGTTAAAAATTGACATTGAAGCCTTGCCCGATCTTTTATTCTACTTATACTATTTAATAACTCAGTTTATTCTGATTATTATTTTATATTTTTTTTATCAAGAAGAAATCAAAAAAATGCTGATTGATTTTAAAGAAAAATATAAAGTTTACCTAGAATTAGGAATTAGATATTGGATAGCAGGATTAGTTTTAATGGTTATATCTAATTACATTATTGTCCTTATAGCTCCAATTGATTTGCCAGAAAACGAAACAGCCATAAGAACCTTAATTAATATTATACCAATTATTATGACTTCACTAATTATTTTTATTGCTCCTATTGTTGAAGAATTTATTTACCGAAAAATTATATTTGATCTAATTCCTGTTAAAGCTTTATATATTTTAATTAGTTCTTTAGCTTTTGGCTTGGCTCATGTAATAGGAATGGCTTCAAACACACTTAGTTATCTATACATTATTCCTTACACAGTTTTAGGAGCAGTTTTTGCAATAGTTTATGTTAAAACAGAAAATGTTTTTGTAACTATATTTATGCATTTTGTTCATAACTTATTTACAATATTAACAATCTTTTTATTAAATTGAGGTGCTTTATGAAAAAAACTTATATACTAATATTAATCATTATAGTCCTAATACTTATTTTGTTTTTACTTTACGCTCATTATATTGGAACAAGTGGACTAATTGTAAAAGAATATAAAATTATAAACAATAATTTGCCTAATGAGTTTGACGGTTTAAAAATAGTACATTTTACCGATCTTCATTATGGAAGAACAACCGATAATAAGGATGTTGACAATCTTGTGAAAAATATCAATGATTTAAATCCTGACATTATTTTCTTTACAGGTGATCTAATTGATCGACATACAAATCTTACAAGTAAGCAAGAAAATCTGCTAAAAATTTCCTTAAAAAAACTAAATGCAAAAATAGGCAAATATTATATAAAAGGAAATCACGACACATATTTTAAAAACTATTTTGAAATAATGAATGAAACCAATTTCATCAATATAAATAATAATTTTAAAGTTATTTATAGTTCTAATCAAAATAAAATCTTTGTTGGTGGGATTGAAACAGAAATCGAAGGAAAACCTGATGCTACATTAATAAAAGAAAATTTAGATAATATAGAAAATATTTATAGTTACAAGATTTTATTGCTTCATACGCCAGATTATTTTGATAAAATTAGTAGTTATAATTTTGATTTAGTATTAGGGGGTCATTCTCATCAAGGACAAGTAAGATTACCCTTTTTAGGATCTATTTATAATGCAGTAGGTTCGAAAAAATATAATGAAGCATATTATAAAATTAACAAAACAGATTTCTTCATTTCTGGAGGTATTGGTACATCAACATTGAGTTTTAGATTTTTCAATAGGCCCTCATACAATTTTTATCGTATAACAAAAAAATAGCTTAATGCTATTTTTTTAATGATTCTATTTCTTTTTTCAACTTATTAGCCTCTGTACCAAAAATTATTTTCAATTGATTATCAACCTCAACGATACCCTTAGCTCCTAATTTCTGAATTGCTTCTTTATTTGCTTTACTAACATCATTTAAAGTTACCTTTAATCTTGACATGTTTACTTCTATATTTAGAATGTTATCTTTACCACCTAAATATTCGACTAATTTATTAGCCTCAATATGAAAGTCTTTCTTACCAGCTTTTATAATAACCAAAGCTATAATGATTAAGACTAATAAAATAAATAAATATTGTAAATAATATTGAATTGGCATATTTATCACCTTTTATAATTATACAACATTTTTATAATATTGTATATTAAGATTATTTTTGATAAACTGGTTCATTAATTGTTGTTCCTTTTGTAGAAAAACTATAAGAATAGTAAGGATTGGTTCTTGTGTATAAAGAACCTAATTCTACACCTTCAATGTAATCGTCATTAATATAAGCAAAATATACTGTTGTTATTCCTTCTTTTTCTATGAATCCAATCGGCTTCCATGTATACTCTATAAAATCATCTTCATTACTTTTAAATTTTTCTAATGAAAAAGTGCTATTTTCTAACTCAAATTTAATTGCTGTGTTTTCATCTAAAGATTTATAATGAGAGTTCATTGAAATTGCAGGTGAATTATATTCTTCTGCTGAAAGAGACTTACCAATAACAAAGTCTTCTGATTTAAAACCGTGTGATCCATATGAATATGTGCTATAAACTCCGTATTCACTTTTTCTATACCTTTAATATTATTTCCATATATTACGTAGTATTCTTCATCTTTAGTAACATCATTCTTCAATTGGGTAGACATTCATTTTTCGATATGTTCCACAGGCTTTTAATCCATGCCACTTATTAGTGCCATTTATATATATATATGGTTGTTCATTTTCTTTTGTTACTGTTAAACTCTTATAATGTTCTGTACTTAATTGATATTCATTAAGATTACCTTTGTTTACTGTTGTTTCATCTAATTCTGGATTGGCATCTTTTTGTATTCTTAAAGTATCTAATACAAGCTTAGCATCACTGTTGAAAGCTCTTTTTCTAGCACTTTCCAATATGTTTGTTACTATTGGTATACTTATTGCTATTATTACTGCTAACGCTATTATAACTGCTAATATCTCTATTAATGTAAATCCTCTTTTTTTCATCTCAGCACCTACTTTATTCTATTTTTATTATATCATTTACTTTTACAAAAAAAAGAAACAAAAATTTTGTTTCTTTATATTACTCTGGTGGAGAATATCGGATTCGAACCGATGACCCTCTGCGTGCAAGGCAGATGCTCTAGCCAGCTGAGCTAATCCCCCATTTGAAAAGGTTTTTAGGCTTTAACCTTCTCCTCTTTGCAACTTTAACAGTTGCGTATTGATTATAACATAACAATTTTAAATTGACAATATTATTTTCAAAAAAACACTTTATAAGTGTTATGGTTTATGATATTCTTAATAAAGAGGAGGATGAAAATGGAAATAATTAGTATATTGTTAGTGATTTTATTTTTTATAATTTTACCGTCAATTAAACAAATCGATCAATATGAAAGAGGAGTTAAATTTACTTTTGGTAAATACACAGGTATTATGTTACCTGGATGGAGATTAGTAATACCCGTATTTCAAACTTACAAAAAGGTTGATATTCGTACTAAAGTAGTAGATGTACCAGAACAAGATGCTATTACTAAAGATAATGTTTCAGTAAAAATAAATGCTGTTGTTTATTACAAATTATTTGATGCTTCTAAAGCAATTATTGAAGTTGAAAATTATTTTTATGCAGTAAGTCAATTAGCTCAAACAACTATGAGAAACATTGTGGGAACAGTTACTTTAGATCAATTATTAAGTGAAAGAGAAACAATTTCTGCCAACATTCAAGATATTGTTGACAAAGCGACAGATGATTGGGGAGTTAAAGTAGAGAATGTTGAGTTAAAAGACATTTCACTTTCAGAAGAAATGAAAAGAGTAATTGCTCGTGTTGCAGAAGCTGAAAGAGAAAAAATGGCAGTTATTAAGAAATCTGAAGGAGAAGCTGAAGCAGCAGCTAATTTAGCTGAAGCAGCACATATTTTATCAGAAGCTCCTGGAGCTTTACATTTAAGAACTTTAGAAACAATTAATGATGTAAGTTCTGATCAATCAAATACTATTTTCTTTGCAATGCCAGTTGAAGTTTTAGAAGCTTTTAAAGGTATTTCAAATATTGGAAAAAAATAATAATTAATAAAAAAAGCAATTATAAATTGCTTTTTTTATTTACTGAATTTTAATACCTTAGCTATTTCCATATAATTATCTACAAAAATAAATTCTAAGTTGTTTTTTATTTCTTGAGGGACATCATCGATGTCTCTTTTGTTTTTACTTGGCAAAAACACCTTTTTTATTCCACTACGATGAGCTCCCATAGTTTTTTCTTTCAAACCACCAATTGAAATAATTTGTCCTCTTAAAGTCATTTCTCCTGTAAAGCCATAACTACTATCGATAACTTTATTTGTAAATGCACTAATTAAAGCAGTTGTAATTGTTATTCCAGCACTTGGTCCTTCTTTCATAACGGATCCTTCTGGAAAGTGAATATGAATATCATTTTGTTCAAACAAATTATATTCAATCTTAAATGTTTGATAATTAGCTTTTATGTAACTTAAAGCAATATTAGCTGATTCTTTAATTACTTCACCTAATCTTCCCGTTAAAACTAAATTACCTTTTCCTTTATATAGAATAACTTCAATTGCTGATACATCACCACCAAATTGTGTATAAACCAATCCGTTAGCAACACCTACTTTTGATTCTTTTTCTTCTTCACTATAAAAGTATTTTCTTTTGCCCAAATACAATTCTATATTTTTTAAAGTTATGTTATATTTTTCTTTTTTTTGTTTTAAATTTTCTGTAACGACTTTACGACAGATTGTCGCTATTAAGCGTTCTAGTTCTCTAACTCCCGCTTCTCTAGTATAGTAATTAATTATTTCAAATATTACTTTGTCTGAAAGTGAAATAATATCTTTTGTTAAACCATGCTCTAATAACTCTTTAGGTAAAATATACCTTTTAGCAATATCTAATTTTTCATATTCTGTATAGCCTGATAAATCAATTATTTCTAGACGATCTTTTAAAGCATAAGGAATATCATAAACATTATTTGCTGTTAAGATAAATAATACTTTGGATAAATCATATTCTTCTTCAATAAAATTGTCATAAAAAGTAGAGTTTTGTTCTTTATCTAAAACCTCTAACAAAGCACTGGCAGGATCTCCTTTATAATCTCTAGTCATTTTATCAATTTCATCAATTAAGAAAACAGGATTAGCTGTTCCAGCTTTTTTAATACCGCCAATAATTCTTCCTGGGTTAGAACCAATATAGGCTCTTCGGTGTCCTATTATTTCTGCTTCATCATTAACTCCACCTAAGGATATTTTAACAAACTTCCTATTTAAACTATTAGCAATACTTTTTGCTAAACTAGTTTTTCCAACTCCTGGAGGACCAACCAAACATATAATTGGTGATTTTGTTGCTGTTTTCATTTGTCTTACTGCTAAAAATTCGACTATTCTCGTTTTAATATTATCTAATCCATAATGTGATTGATCAAGAATTTTTCTTGTTTTTTCTAAATTTTTATTATCTTGAGTTGCTTTTTCCCAAGGCAAATCTAAAAGCCACTCAATATATGTTCTTATATTTGCTATTTCCGGAGAATTTTGAGGTAATACTTCATATTTTTTAATTTCTTTTATTATTCTTTTGGCAATCTTATCAGGATAATTACCAGACTCTAATTTTTTTCTTAATTCATCTGTATCCGTGTCTTTAGCGTTTAGTTCTCCTAATTGTTCTTTTATTATTCTCATTTTTTCTCTTAAAACATATTCTTGTTGAGATTTAGTTAATTGTTTTTGAACTTCCCCTTCTATTTGATTATCAATAGCTTGAAGTTGTTTTTCTTTTTTAATATCTTCTAAAAGCATTAGTAACCTTTTATAAGGATTTATAGTTACTAAGTAATCGATTTTTCTATCATATGGAGTAACTAAATAAGAACATACTAAATCAGTAGAGCGAGATATATTATTACTTTCTTCAATTTCTGAAACAATACTATTACTTAGTTCATGGCTATTATCAATATATGAAATAAATTCGTGATTTAATTTTCTAATTAAAATCATTTCATCTTTTGGAGTAATAGCAAATTGAGTAGTGTTTTTAATGTCGGCTCTTATCATATTGTTTTCTTGATAATATTCAGTAACTTTTACACGATTCATACCTTTTATGGCAACTCTAAGAATATTATTTTGTAAATCCATTTTCAAATATATCTTGCATAAAACTCCTATAATAGGTAATTTTTCACAATCAATTTGACTTTCTAAAGGATCTACAACAGGTACTAATAATATTTCATCGTTATAATTTTTTTCAGCTAAAAAAATCAATTGTTTATCAATGTCTTTAATAAAATCTATTTTAATTTCAGAATAAGGAAACAAAACAATGTCTTTTAAAATTAAAACTGGTATCTTTTCAATATTCATTGTTTCACCTCCAATTTAATAATAACCTTATTATATGAATATTATTACTTTTGTCAATAAAAAAAGACCAGTATGGTCTTAATTATTTTCTAATATGAAATTAATAATTTTACGAATCCTGATATCTCCGCTTAAAGCTTCTTCAACACCATCTAATTTTTTAATTTCTTCTTCGCTTATATTATATCTAGCTGCTAAAGCAGGAACTTCTGCATCTATTTCTTCTTGAGTTACATCTATTTTTTCTAATTCAGCAATTTTATTTAATACTAAAGATTGTTGAATTCTTTTTTCAGCTTGTCCTCTATATTGTTCATGGAATTTTTCATGATTTGTTTTAGTCATTTCCATAAATTGATCTAAAGAAAGTCCTTGCATACTAAGATTTTGTTCAAATTGTTTTATCATAAAATGAATTTCTTCAGATACCATTTCTTCAGGTATTTCAATTTTTAATGACTCAATAATTTTATTTAATATAGTTTCAACTTTTACTTCTTTAGCCTTTTCTTCTTTCTCAACTATTAATTCGTTTTTTATAAAATCATTTAATGTTTCTTTTGAATTAACGCCTTCAATGTTTAAATCTGCAAAGAAATCTTTATTAATTTCAGGTAATATTTTATGTTTAACTTCATTGATTTTAACATCAAAAACAACTTTTTCACCTTTTAAATCATCACTAGGATAATCTTTGGGAAAAGTAACTTCTATGGCTTTTGAATCACCACTTTTTAAACCAATTAAACCATCTTCAAATCCCGGAATAAATGTACCGCTTCCAATTTCTAAAGGATAATTTTCACCTTTTCCACCTTCAAATGGAACTCCATCCTTTTTACCAAGGAAATCTATAACAGCTGTATCTCCTTTAACAATTGCATCTTCTTTCAAACTGATTTCAGCATATTTTTGTTGCAATTCCTCGACACCTTTAGCTATTTCTTCAGATGTAATATTTACCTTCTCAGTTTTAACACCTAAATTTTTATACTTTTTGATTTCGATTTCTGGTTTAGTAACAATAGAAAAAACTACCTCTACGCCCTCTTCATCAATTTTTTTAATATCTACTTGAGGTTGAACTATTGGTTGTAAATTTGATTGTTTTATTGCTTTTTCATAGGCTTTAGGTAAAGCAAAATCAATTGCATCCATATATAAAGATTCTTTCCCCATCTTCTTTTCATATATATCTCTTGGGGCTTTTCCTTGACGAAAACCATCTATTTTAATTTTTTCTACATTCTTGATAAATGATTTCTCTAAAGCAGCTTCCCATTCTTTTTTTTCTATTTTGACTATTACATCTTGTTTTCCCATAAATCC
This sequence comes from uncultured Muribaculaceae bacterium, assembly GCA_964461005.1. GTDB lineage: Bacteria > Bacillota_I > Bacilli_A > RF39 > UBA660 > JAAZBI01. The sequence goes on along the minus strand of CAYWQQ010000005.1, from coordinate 14,134 downwards.
TCCTATTTGATTTCAATTATTTTAATTTCATATTTACCATTTGGACTTTCAAAAGTTAAAATTTCACCTTTTTTATGTCCAATAATTGATTTAGCAATTGGTGACTCATTAGAAATCTTATTTTCGCTAGGATTAGCTTCTTTACTTCCTACAATAGTATATTCTTCTTGCTCTTTGTCTTCAGTATATTCGATAACTATTGTTGAACCAATACCAATTTCATCTTTATTATCTTTTTTAATTATAATTGCATTATCAACTAAAGCTTCTAGTTCTTGAATACGTGATTCAATAAAAGCTTGTTCTTCACGAGCTGAATGATAGTCAGCATTTTCTGACAAATCTCCTAATGCTCTAGCTTCTTTTATTGCTCTAATAATTTCTGGTCTATTTTCAAGTTTTAAAACTTTTAATTCTTCTTTAACATTATCTAACCCTTCTTGAGTTAAATATATTTCTCTGTTCTTATCATCTACCATCTTGGTACACCTCTTTTTCTGAAATATCATTTTAGATACTACTACAAATATTACTTATTGTCAACTCTCAGTCCTTATCCTCATCATGTCATTTTTTTCTAATTTAATAGGACAATAAATACGAACAATTTCTTGGGGATGCCTAGCCGCATCTATATTTTCTCTCTTTTCATTTATAATATAATTTATAGTTAGTTTATAGCATTTAAGATTGGGTCCAAAGAATTCAACTTCATCTCCAATTTTGAAAAAATTTCTTTGTTCTAAAACAACTTCTTTTTTCTTTTTATCATAATCTAAAACAATTCCTAAAAAATCTTGATTTGATTTTTCTTCTCTACCTAAATAATATTGTGTGTTTTTATTTGGCTTTGTTTTATAAAATTGTTCTAAAACTTCTCGATTAGCACATTTTTCCAATACTTTTAAATTAAATTTATCTATTTTTCGATTACTCTTTATTGCTTTTTCTATAGCTTGTTTATAGACATGAATAATAGTTGCTAAGTAATATTCTGAACGCATTCTACCTTCTATTTTAAAAGATTTTACTCCGAGTTTAATTAATTCTGGAATATAATTTATTAGCGATAAGTCTTTTGGGGCTATAGAAAAATCTACTTTTTTACTTAAATCATTATTTTCATTAAACAAAAGAAAATTCCAACGACAAATTTGACTACAACCGCCACGATTTGAATCTCTATTAGTTAAATAATTTGACAGTACACAACGTCCACTATATGCTGAACACATTGCTCCATGAATAAATGTTTCTATTTCTAAAGACGTTTTACTAATAATTTGTTTGATATCTTTCCTAGATGCTTCTCTACCTAAAATAATTCTTTTTACACCTTGCTTCTCCCAAAAACGAGCTGCTTGATAATTCAAAGTTGATTGCTGAGTACTTAAAAATATATCTAATTTTGGAGTTGTTTCTTTAATTAAATCAATTAAAAAAGGATCACTAATAATCACTGCATCTACTTTAGCTTTTTCTAAATCACTTACATATTTTTCTATATTTTTTAAATCTTCATTATGAAATATTATATTAATAACTACATATATTTTAGCTTTTTGTTTGTGTGCTAAAAGACAAGCTGTTTTTATTTCATCAAGTGTAAAATTAGTGTTATTTGCTCTCAAACCATATTCCGTACCACCTAAATAGATAGCATTAGCTCCATATTGTAAAGCTATCTTTAATTTTTTTAAATCACCAGCTGGTGCTAGAAGTTCAATTTGATTATTTTTTTTCATATTTTTTCACCTTATAAATTGTTTTAGTAAATAGAAATCCATCATTGGGTTTAATTGGACTTAATTTAATAATTTTATCATTAGTAGTTTTAGCATATGTTTTACTAAAATAATTTGCAACTTCAATAAATTTATTAGATTCAACTCCTAAGGAACTTAATAATAAGTAATCAATTTGATCATATAATTTAGGTAATAAAGAATATGTATTAATAAAGTAATCACTTAAGATTATAGTATCACTATTATTTTCATAAATATTAAATTGTCTCTTAGAAATTGGTTCTTTAATTGTATATTGCTTCTTACTGATTGGTAATTTTAAGTATTTCAAATAACTAGTTATTAACTTGCGATGAGAAACAAACATTGGTAAATAACCATATCCATATATCAATAATGGTGTACTTGTTTTTGATTTTATAGATAGTATTTCATCTAAGGTGATTTCTGTACTAAGTAAAACCCCGCTTATTCCTTTTTTAAGCCAAAAATTAGCTGTCTTGTAGTTGGTTATCAAATGAGAAGAAAAGTGTATCAAAGGTATGTTTAAACTCATATTAGAGCACAATTGATAAACAGCTGGATCATCAAATAAAAGACCAGCTATAGAAGTCTTACTGGCTAATTTTAAATAACTTTTTAATAAAATTAAATCTTTATTATTCATCAATTTATTAACAGCTAAAAAAGTTTTTTTATTAGATTTATTGATTAAATTCATAGTTGATTTAAAATTCCTTTTGTTTATAACAAAAGGAACATACCAACTTAATTTGTCAATTCCAACAACTACAATGTCAGCTTTTATCTTATCTAAATCATTCAGATTGTTCGGTAATATAACGATCTTCATTGGTTATCACCCTTTTTCTAGAGACAGCTATTCCATCTCCTACTTTGTAGAATTCTGTTTTAAAATCCTCATGACCCTCTAAAAATAAAATATATTTTCTAATTTTATCTACTAATTGTCTCAAATTTTTCTTTTCAATTCTAATATTTTGCTCTATTAAACCGTGAAAATAGATATTATCACTGATAATAGTACCTTTCTCATTAAGATTATGAGAATATTTTTCAAAAAAATTAATATATTGACCTTTTGCGGCATCAATAAAAATCAAATCATATTGATCTGATAATTCTAAATTCAAAGCATCACCTAAAATTAGTGTAATTTGTTTATCTAACTTAAATTTTTTAATATTTTTAATTGCTTCTAAATATCTGACTTCATCTTTTTCAATTGATATAATTGATACTCCAGGATTACTTAAGGCCATATTTATAGCTGAGTAACCAATAGCTGTTCCAATTTCTAAAATAGATTTAACATTCTTACTTTTTATATAATCAACTAAAAACTTTAAACCTCTTCTCTCCATAATAGGGATATTATATTCTTCAGCATATTTTTCCATTGCTCTTAAATCGTTTAAAATAATGAACATCTCCTTTATTCTGCCAATATCTCGACTATCTTTTTAGTATCTAAATTAGACATAAGTTCATATGTCTTGGGTTTTATTCTTTTAATTCCTAATATTTTTAAATATATATTATATGTTGTTTTATTTCTGATTATTTTTTTTTGATATAGTTTGTTTCCAACACATTCCAAATTACAACCGGTTTTGACAACAAATTTGATAACTTTTTGACTATTATTTACTGGTCTAGAAAAATATTTAAACATTAGACCACATATAAGTATTGTGATTGCAAAGAAAAAAAATAAAAATTTTGCTATTATCAAAAGTTTTTTCATATACTAGCAAAAACGAGCTTATTGCTCGCTTCCTTCTCCTTCTTTTAAACCATCAAGAAGATTTTCAATTATTTTCCACTCTTTTTCCGACTCAATTAGTCCAAATGATCCATTTGGATTCTTTGGGTCATAAGTAGAAGCAAAAACTTGAATATTTCCTTCACTATCTAAAATTGGTTTATCTTCAGCGTCTATAGTTTGATAAACAACATAGCTTTTGTTTGTTTCATCTGAATCAAAGGTAAACATTACCTCTGCTTTTTGTTCTTTCCCTTCCTCATTTAATACTGTAAAAAAATCTCTCTCTTCCATACTATTTTTCCTTTCTATTCTTATCTAAATATGACTGTAATATATATGTTGCTGCTAATTTATCTACTTTTGTTTTTCTCTTTTTACGTGATATATTAGCATCAATTAATATTCTATTTGCTTGTACAGTCGTCCATCTTTCATCTTCTAAAATAACTTCGATATTTAATTCATCTTCTAATATCTTTTTAAATTTTAGACTTTCTTCAGCTCTCGGTCCAATACTGTTATTCATATTTTTAGGAAAGCCTAATACTATCTTAGAAATATTTTCGTCCTTGATAATATTTTTTAATTCATCTAAACTTGTTAAACTATTTCCTTCTTCAAAAAAAATTGTTTTATAAGTAGAAGCGATTATTCCTAACTTATCACTGATAGCAATTCCTATAGTTTTAGATCCTAAATCTAGTCCTAATAATCTCATTGTTTATCCCTAAAATAGCTTTTAACTAAACTTTCAATAATTTTTGAACGTTCTAATTTAGAAATTTTACTTCTCGCATCTAAGTGACTGGAAATATATCCGGGATCACCACTTAATAAGTAACCCACTAGTTGATTAATCGGATTATGCCCTCTTTCATCAAGAGCTTCATAAACTTCTTGTAAAGTCTTCTTGATTAAAGCTTCATCGATTTCTTCAACATTAAATAAAGTTGTTGAATCCACTTTATCACCTCAATTCCTTTATCATTAATATGATATCATTTTTAATTAAATTATGCAAGAAATCGCCTATTTTAAAATAGCTTTTATTCTTCTTATTCCTGCTGCAGAACTTTCTTCTTTTATTATTTTAAAAGTGCCTAATTCATTAGTGTTATTAACATGTGGCCCCCCACAAATTTCGGTTGAAAAATTATCGATTGTATATACTTTTACATTTTCTTTATTATACTTATCTTCAAATAATCCAATAGCATTAAGTTCTTTTGCTGCTTGGAAAGGCATTTCTTGACAAGTGACTTTTCTACCAGACTTGATAATTTCATTAACTTGATTTTCAATTTTTTCTATTTCTTCTTGAGAAATTTTTCTTTCGAAAGAAAAATCAAAGCGAAGTCTTTCTGGAGTAATGTTACTCCCTCTTTGTTCAACGCTTTCACCAAACATATTTCTTAATACAGTATGTAATATGTGTGTCGCAGTATGATATTTAATATTTATTTCTGAGCTATCTATTAAGCCCCCTTTAAATTTTTGTTCTGCGCTATTGCGAGATTTTTCTTGATGATTTAAATAACATTTTCTATATTCTTCAACATCTACATTTTTCCCGATTTCTTGAGCCATTTCAATAGTGAACTCAATTGGGAAACCAAAGGTATCAAATAAATGAAAAGCATCTGGACCCGAAATTAATTTAGTATTATTATTATTAACCATTTTGTTAAATTCTTTTATACCTTGAGAAATAGTTTTACTAAATAATTCTTCTTCTTTAGCTAAATTATCTAAAATAAATTTCTCGTTATTGCTTAATTCTGGATACCAATCTTGATATTGCTCAATAACTACTTGTCCTAATGTTAATAAAACTTGCTTTTCTATTCCTAATTTTTTTAAATGTCTTATAGTTCTTCTTAATAACCTACGAAGAACATAGCCTTGATCAGTATTACTTGGAACAACATGACTATTATCCGCTAAAATGAAAACAGCCGTTCTCAAATGATCCATAATAATTCGATAACTCTTTTGATTTGATTCATATTTAGTATTTGACAATTGATAAATTTTTTCTTTAATTAAATCAAATAAATCAATGTCGTACACTGAACTTAAGCCATTTAAAACCATTAGGTTTCTTTCAAAGCCCATTCCTTGATCAATACATTTCTTATCTAATTTTTGATATTCTCCGACTTGATTACGATTATACTGCATAAAAACATTATTACCAATTTCCATATACTTTCCACAGTCACATGCAGGATTACATTCTTTTGAACAAGGCTCTTTGCCTGTATCATAAAACATTTCTGAATCGGGGCCACAAGGTCCAACACCTGTTCCCAGCATCCAAAAGTTATTTTTTCTTGGTAATTTAAATATATGACTAGGATCTATTCCTACTTCTATCCAAGAATCATAGGCCTCAATATCTTCTGAAACTTCTTTATCGCCTGCAAAAACGGTAACAAATAGTTTCTCTTTGGGAATGTTTAAATATTCTTGACTTGTTAAAAATTCAAAGCTCATTTTAATAGCTTCATTTTTCCAATAGTCGCCTAAAGACCAACAACCTAACATAGCAAAACAAGTTAGGTGGCTAGCATCTCCAACTTCTTCAATATCAACTGTTCTAATGCATCTTTGCACATTAGTTAATCTTTTACCTTGAGGATGATTTTCACCCAAAAAATATGGAATTAATGGTTGCATTCCTGCAGTTGTAAATAAAACAGTAGCATCATTTTGAGGAATCAAAGATGCTTCCGAAATAATTTTGTGATTGTATTTTTGATAAAAATTTAAATACATATTTCTAAATTCTTGACTACTAATTTTTTTCATAAATTACCCCCTTATTATTTTGTTAAATTTTTCTTTCAAGCCTTCAATATTACTATCATTAATAATATATTTGTCAAATTCTTTATATTCATCTAAAGCTATTTCAGACGAATGTTTTTGTTGTTCTTCTGTTAAATCGGTTGCAAAATTAATACGATTTATTCTAATAGTTTTAACACTAGGATATAAAGTCTTGATTGTATCAATTTCAATTGGGAAACGAGCATCATCAATAATAATAACATCAAAAAAATATTTCATGATTTCAATATCTTCAACCATTCTTTTAACAAAAAAATCTTCTTTACCTAGCATTTTACGAATTACATCGGTGCCCAATTTTTGCATTAATTCTCTTGGCTTAGTTTCTTCTTTGCCGTCCCAACCAAAAAATTCTTTTACATAATGTTTAATATATGTACCATATCTGGCGATAACAACTTTTTTATTTAGACTTTCATAAATTTCTTTCATTAGTAAAGCAGATGTGGTTTTACCGTGGCGGGCTTTACCTGAAATCAAAATAATTTGTGGTTTATGATCATAAATTTCCATGTTAACTACTCCTCTTTACTATAACTCATCAAGTCATATTTATTATCAATAAAATTAGCTATAACTTTAATAATAGCCATTAAAGGTGCCGCTATTATCATACCAATAATACCAAAAAAGTATCCAAAAACTAGTAATCCAATTAATATTGTAACCGGATGTAATTTCATGGCTTTACTCATAACTAAAGGATGAATGAAACTTCCCTCAATAAATTGGACAATTAAAATACTAATAGTTGTCGCAATACCAATTCCTATACCTTGAGTAAATCCAACTAAAATAGCTGGAGCAGCACCAATATATGGTCCTAAATAGGGAATTATGTTAGTTATTGCACATATCATTCCTAATAATAAAGGTGCTTTTAAGCCTATTATTATAAATATAATTGAACTTAAAACAAATATTAGTAAAGATGTTGCAAAAGTTCCTTTTACATATCCAAATAGAGAATTATTAGTTTCTTTATATAAATTATAAGCATCTTTTCTCATTCTCTTTGGTAAAAAATTGATTAACGTTTTTTCTACATTGTTAAAATCAAACAACATATAAAAACCTATAATAATTCCTATTACAAAGGTTCCAATTGCTGAAAATGCATCACCTAAGAAAGTTAATATGTTTTTTGGCATTTCTACTGTCAATGACTCAATAAATTTTGTTCCAGATAATACAACATCATTTTTGAAGTTTTCTATATTTATAAATTCTATGTTTTTAAATTTATCTAAAAAGTCATTAACCCAATTAATAGCTTCTTTGAAAATAGATGGTAATATTTTTATAAAATCATTTAATTGATCTAATAATAAAGGCAACATACCTACTATTAACAAGTAAGTCAACACAACAAATGTTACATAAACAATTATCGTGCTTAGAACTCTATTCAAACCTTTTTTTTGTATAAATTTAACTAGAGGATTTAATAACCAAGCTATAAAAATCCCTATAAAAAAAGGCGATAAAATTTGTAATAATAAAATAATGAATCCAAAAACCTTCCACGTATTCAAAATTAATGTTACGGCATATATTCCCACGACAAATAAAAGAATCAACAACACTTTTAAAATTTTTTTTGTCAACAAAATCACTTCGTTTACTTCTTCATAAGAAATCTTATCTTTTTTAAATAGTTTCATTTTATCTCCTCCTATTAAAAATTAAAAATAATCTCAACATCTCAAGAGCACTTGCTATAACGGATGCTAAATAAGTCATTCCAGCTGCAAATAGCATTCTCTTTGTTTGTCTTTTTTCAACCGAATCAACAAAGTAATTCTCTTTTAAAAACTTAACTGCTTTTTTTGAAGCATCAAATTCAATTGGTAAAGTTATTATTTGAAATATTAATGTAAAACCAATTAAAATTAAACCAATAATTACAAAATTAAATAATGATGCAGCAGCCCCAATCATTATAACAACATATCCTATTTTAGTAGAAAAATTTATAATAGGTACTAACATATTTCTTAGTTTCAATAATAAATTGTTCCTCGAATGTTGTAAAACATGTCCACATTCGTGAGCTGCAATAGCAATTGAAGCTATACTTGTTCCAGAATATACTTCTCTCGATAGATTAACAACATTATTTTTCGGGTCATAATGATCTGATAATTTCCCTTCAGTTAATGCAATTTCAACATTATTAATATTATTTACTTCTAAAAATTTAGTTGCTATTTCTAATCCTGTTATATTTTTTAAATTTTTTATTCTACTATATCTTGCATAGCTTGTTTTTACAAATAATTGAGAACCAATTATCAGCAAAACAGCCATTATATAAATTATTAATTCCAAATTAATCACTCCTTATGTTCGACTATTGGTCCATTTTTTGTATCTTTAATGACAATGTTTCTTAGTAGTAATTCTTTTCGTATTTCATCAGCTTTATCATATTGTTTATTTTGTTTATATGTTTCTCTTAATTGAACTAGATTTCGTATTTCTGTACTTATTTCTAATTCGTTGCTAGTATTTAAATTTAAAGATAAAACTTGGTCAAAATCAAAAACAAGTGCCTTTTTTGTTTTATCAGAAATACTCTTATCATTTATAACTTCATATAAGACAGTCAAAGCATTAGAAGTATTCAAATCATCTTTTAAGGCTGATTGAAATTTATTTTTATATGAATTAAATACTTCTTCATCTATACTACCATTTTCTGAAATGTTTTTTATTTTTAACAATAATTTTAAATAGGCATTTTGAGCTATTTCTAAAGATTCATATGTAAATTCTAATTGTTTACGATAATGAGAACCTAAGCAAAAATAACGATAGGCTAAAGGATTAAAACCTTTACTAATTAGTAAGTTAAGAGTCAAAAATTCTCCTTTTGACTTACTCATTTTACCACTTTTATCTGTTAAAAATTCTCCGTGAACCCAATAGTTACACCATTTATGTCCTAGATAAGCTTCACTTTGAGCTATTTCATTAGAATGATGAGGAAAAATATTATCTACTGCTCCACAATGAACATCTACATATTCTCCAAAATGTTTTAAACAAATACCTGAGCATTCGATATGCCATCCTGGATATCCTTCCCCCCAAGGAGAATCCCATTTCAATGAGTGATTATCAAATTTTGATGAAGTAAACCACAAAACAAAATCAAAAGGATTTCTTTTATTTTTATCTTCATCAACATCATCACGAACTCCAACCTTTAAATCTTTTTGATTAGATAATTGATAATAATTAGATATTTTACTAATATCAAAATAAATATTGCCATTAGAAATATATGCATAATTATTGCTTAACAATTTTTCGATGATTTTAATATATTGATCAATATTATCAGAAGCTTTTGACACTGTCTCAGGCTTTTTAATATTTATTTTTTTAAAATCTTCAAAAAAAGCTTCAGTATATTTTTCAGCAATTTCTAAAACACTTTTGTTTTCTCTAATTGCACCTTTTTCCATTTTATCTTCGCCAGTATCTGCATCTGAAGTTAAATGTCCTACATCGGTAATGTTCATTACACGGTTAACTTTATAGCCTAAATATAATAAAGTTTTTTCAAAAATATCTTCAAATATATATGTTCTCAAATTACCAATATGAGCATAATCATAAACGGTTGGACCACAAGTATACATTTTTACATTATTTTTATCTTTTGGTTCAAAATTTTCTATTTTTTTACTTAATGTATTATATATTTTCATTACTTGTTTCCTCCACTATAAATTCTATTACTATTTTATCATTATTTAGTATATTTTTCTATAAAAAAACTCTTAATTATTTTCTATTAAGAGTTTTAGCACGACCTGGTTTTTCTAAGAACATAGGAGAACTAATAACTTGTATTATTTCTTCAAGTAATTGTTCATTTTCAAAATAAGTGTTTATTGCAATGCTGTTTTCAACATTTATTTGAATAATATCAATTTTTTCATTTAAATTATCTTCGCTACCGAGATAATATGTTGGATCTATTTTTTGTAAATAGGGTCTTGAATATTTTACTAAATATCCTAGTCTTTTGTTGTTGAAAATTGCAGGACTATTTATTAAATCTAACATTTCTTGATGAAAACCTATATATCTTCCGTCAAAACCAGAACTTAATAAACTTTTTCTTGAATCTAGAATTCCAATTATATTGTTTTTAGTTAATCCTTCTTTTAATTTGGGAATTCCAACCGATAATTCTTTATCTCCTAAAACAATATAATCATAATTTTGACTAGCACATTTTATTATAGCTTTTAAAAGCTCTATGTTTTTTGACACTTGTAAAACCTCCCATAATGATAATTTACCACACTATTTAAATAGATACAAGTATGGTATAATAATTACATTAAAAATTATTCAACTTTAAAGGAAGTGATTTTTATGAGCGAACCATTAGCCATCACACTACGTCCAACTAATATAAATGAAATTATTGGTCAGGATCATTTGGTAGGTAAAAATGGACCAATCCGTAATTTTATTGAAAATAAAAGATTGTTTTCTATGATTTTATATGGTGGGCCAGGAATAGGCAAAACTAGTATTGCTGCTGCGGTCGCTAATACAATGAATTTAAAATATCGCTTTTTAAATGCTACTATCAATAATAAAAAAGATATTGATGTTGTTATTGAAGAGGCAAAACTATATCATGGTTTAATATTAATTATGGATGAAATTCACAGATTAAATAAAGATAAACAAGACATATTATTACCCGTGCTAGAATCAGGGTTAATTACTTTAATTGGATTAACAACTGCCAATCCATATCACAAAATAAACCCAGCTATTAGAAGTAGATGTCAAATATTCGAATTAAAACCTTTAACAAAAAATCATATTATCCAAGGTTTAAATCAAGCGATAAATCATAAATCATTAAAAAATATTAAAATTGATGAAAAAACCATCGAATATATTGCTGAACTATCTTCAGGAGATTTAAGGAATGCTTATAACTTGTTAGAAATAGCTTATTTTTCTTCTAAAAGCAAAAAAATAACTATTGATGGTATTCAAAAAATAAATAGCAAACCTATTTTTCTTTATGATAATAACGAAACAAATCATTATGATTTGTTAAGTGCTTTCCAAAAATCAATTCGCGGTTCCGATGTTAATGCTTCTCTTCATTATTTAGCAAGGTTATTATTAGTTGAAGACTTAGATAGTATTTATCGTAGAATGACTGTTATTGCTTATGAAGATATAGGATTAGCAAACCCTAGTATGGGCCCAAAGGTTGAAGCATGTATTAATGCTTGCGAAAGAGTCGGTCTGCCTGAAGCCAAAATACCACTTTCAGTTACAGTCGTAGAATTAGCACTATCACCTAAATCAAATAGTGCTTATCTTGCCCTTAGCAAAGCCTATGCTGATTTAGAAAGTGGTAATATTGATCCAATACCCAATACAATTAAGCTAAATTCTAAAATATATAAATATCCTCATGATTATAAAGGGTCTTATGTTAAGCAACAGTATTTACCTGATAACTTAATAGATAAAAAATATTACACGCCTAAACTTACAAGTAAGTATGAGCAATCTTTAGCAGATATTTATGAAAAAATTGAACAATTAAATAAAAAAACTAATTAGTAATTAGTTTTTTTATTAGTCCTTTGTCTATTGATAATATTTTAACCTTTTATAATTATTTCAATTAGTTTTTTTGCACTAAAATTAGGTAAATGTTTTTTTGATGTGGCTATGCCTATGTATCTAGATGGAATTTTTTCTTTTATCTTTAATTTAAATAATTCTTTATTATCCAACTCTTCTTTTATATATTCTTTTGTTGCATAGCCAATGCCCAAACCTATTTTAGTAAAGTCTACAACTAATGAGTAGCTAGCTAATTCAATATTTGGTTTTAATATTACATTATTACTCTCTGCTACTTGGTCTATAAATTCTCTGGTATTTGAACCTTTTGCTTGTAATATTAATGAGTAATTATTTAAATCTTTAAATGATATTTCTTTATCGTTTAAATGCTTTAACCTTTCATTTACAATAAAACAGTCATCAATTTTTTTACATTTGACAATATCAATATCTTTACCATATCCTTTAGTGTTCATATTTAAAATTATAATATCAATTAATCCGTTTTTTAATTTTGGAATCAATTCGGAGGCTATATATGTTGATATATTTATGTTGATTTTTGGATAAAGTAAATTAAATTTTTCAATGTATGGCAATAAAAACTCTTTTGTTAAAGTAGTACTAATTCCTATTCTTATACAACCGGTTTCCAAATTTATTAGATCAGTAAATTTGTTTTCAGCACTGCTAATATATTCAATGGCTTGTTTTATATAAAAGTAAAATTCTTTTCCTTCTTCAGTTAAAACAACACCTTTTCTAGTTCTCGTAAACAGCAATCCACCCAATTGTTCTTCAAGGCTTTTAATAGATTTACTAATTGCAGGCTGTGATATATTTAGTTCTTTACTTGCTTTAGTAATGTTTTGACAATTAGCGACAACATAGAACATTCTGTATAATTCCAAATTTATATTCATAATAACCTCCCGTTATGGTAGATATAATTAATATGTATTTTAATTATATCAAAAATAGTCATATAATACAAATAGATAGAAGAAATTAAGGAGATGATAACTATGAACAAATCTGCTAGTGAAATATACTATGAAATGGAAGAAAGTGAAAACGAAGCTATGTTGCAAGCATTAAATAATATGTATTTTGATACTATTATTAATCCGTATTTGAGAAGTGAAAAAACAATAGATATGCATACTCACACTAATTACTCAGATGGCGACTTATCACCTAGAGAACTAATTAACTTAGCTGTTGAAAATAAAATCGGAGTTATTGCAATCACTGATCACGATACTATCGAAGGCATCAAAAATATAGATAGATCAGATTCATTAATTATAGATAGTGGCATTAAAATTGTTAATGGTATAGAAATGACTGTAAAAACTTCATCAGGAAGAATGCATATTTTGGGTTATGATATTGATTTGTTTAATAAGACATTAAATGAAAAAATGGATGATATGAGAAATAATAGTATTAATTCTGTTTTATCCGTCATGGAACAAATAAAAAGAGATTATGACATATTTTTTAATTATGAAGACATAAAAAAATTGGTAAATGAAAATCACAATTTAGGTCGCCCCGATTTAGCTAAATTATGTGTTAAATATGGCTACGCATCATCAATTCAAGAAGCTTTTGATAAATATTTGATATCAGCTTATAAAAAAACCAGTGTTATTAAAAAGGGATTACATTATCAAGAATGTTTAGATTTAATTTCAAACAGTGGAGGAATATCTGTGCTAGCCCATCCTAAATCTCTAGAATTATCTGAAAAAGAATTTTTAATTTTATTAAAAAAAATGATTAGTGATGGATTAAACGGAATTGAAGTTTATCATTCAAGTCATACTGAAGAAGAAATAAAATATTATCTTAATATAGCAAATAAGTATAATTTGCTTGTAAGTGGAGGCAGTGATTATCATGGTGAAACAATTAAACCTGATGTCGAACTAGGAAGTGGTAAAAATAATAATATAAAAATTAAAAGTCTATCTATATTAAATAGCCTGAGATGATAATTTGCTTTTTAAAGATATTAAAAAAATCAATCTATTGATTGATTTTTTAATGTTTATAATTGGAGCGGGTGATGAGTGTATTTACAACTCTAATAGTGAATTGATAAAATATC
>CAYWQQ010000004.1:0-34787 GCA_964461005.1 uncultured Muribaculaceae bacterium | reverse complement strand
TTTATTCATGATTCGATTGCTAAAAACGGTATATCAATGGTTATGAGAAAAACTCCTGCTAAGATTAGGTTGCAAAAAGAAAAAATATTAGCAGAAAAATATATAACTGAAGATATTCATGATTTTTTAATAAAATGTGTTACAGGCCATTGCAATATAATTGTTAGTGGTGAAACCGGAAGTGGAAAAACAGAGTTTGTAAAATATTTAGCAGCTCATACTAAAGAAAATGAAAAAATAATTACGATAGAAGATACATTAGAGTTACACTTAGATCGTATTTTCCCACATCGTAGTATTGTTGCTATGAAGACAAATAATATAGCTTCATATTCAGAGGTTTTAGTAGCGTGTATGAGACAAAACCCTAAATGGATTTTATTGTCAGAAGTTCGTAGTGCTGAAGCTGTTACGGCAGTAAGAAACTCTATTTCTTCAGGACATAAAATTTTATCTACTATTCATGCTGAAAAAGCTCAATCAATCCCACATCGTATGTATAGTCTATTGGAAACAAATTTAGATATAGATCAATTTTTAAAATCAATTTATAGATATATTCAACTTGGAGTTCATATTCGTGCATATATGGATAAAGAAACAAATTCTTTCAGAAGAGAAGTTGTTGAGGTTTGTGAATTTTATGTTGATAGAGATAATAATACACAATTTAATTTTATTTACAGAAAAACAACTGATGGTAAAATAATTAGAAATAATCCTAGTGAATATTTGATTGATTATTTAGCTGCGAATGGATATGTTATGAAACCCGATATATTTATTCCTATGCAAGAACAAGTTGAAATTATTTAAGAAAGATAGGTGAATATATGGAATTAGCTATACTTATATTTATTGGTATTTATGTTGTCGTTTATCGAAAAAATAAAGGCCAAAATGTTTATAAGTTTATTGCCGATCAAACAGCAATGATTTATAACAAATATGCTCCATATTCCTATAAAATAGTTAAAGAAAAAGCTAAAGAATTAAAGCAAGAATATACTATAAGACAATATGGTATGCAAGTGCTTTTAATTTCCGGTGGAGCTTTAGCCATTTCTTGGTTATATTTTTATGATATTATTATAAGTTTTATTTATTGTGGAGTAGCAACAATGTTTATTCCTTATATAGCTTATTTGAGATATAAAAAAATATATAGTGAGTTTATATTTGAACAAATTCAAGTATATACTACAAATACTATTATGGAATTTGCAGTTACAGAATCATTTGTTAAAGCTTTAGAAGGTGTTTATTCTTCTGGAGTGTTAGAAGACCCTGTGTCTACAGATGTTAAATTTATGATTGATTTAGCATATCAAAATGGTTCTATTGATGAAGCAATAAATTATATGAATAAAAAATATGATTATTATATGGTTCACAATATGCATCAATTGTTTTTGCAAGTAACAAAAGAAGGCTCAAAAAGTGCCGCTAAAGACTCTTTAGATTCAATGTTATTGGATATTGACACTTTAGTTGAGGGTGTATATTCAGATAGAATGGAAAGAAATTCTTTTCATAAGTCTTTTTTACAATATGGAATAATGTTGTATTTATTAGTTATGTTAATTCAGTATTTATTAGGGGTTGATACATATTTATCTCTAATAGAAAATATGTGGATTGTTAAAATAATATTACATGCAATAATTATATGTAATACATACTTTTTATTGAATGGTGAAAAATATTATAATGAGAATGTAGGTGCTGAATAATGATGGAAATGATTCTTGTTGCAATTATTGCATTGTTCGTTTTTGAATATAATAAAAGAATTAATACAAAGAAGTTTTTTGAAGATAATATTAAGAGTTTTAACTTTTTAAAAGAAGATGATTATGATTTTTTAGTCAAAGCAAAATATGGTGATTCAGCTGATCCTGATATATTATTTCATGCTCGTCTTAAAAGTGCTTTTATAGTACTTACAGTAATGATAGCTATATTTTTATATGATTTTTCTTTTTTAAATATAATTTTATCTATTGTAGTAGCATATTTTATTTACAAGTCAGCATACTCTAAATTAAAAGCGTATTATAAAAAACATTTACATGAAATAAATTTAATGTTACCTTATTTTTTAAAAAATATGGAGATATTAGCACAACATTATACAATACCTGTAGCTTTATCTAAGGCTATAGAAACAGCTCCAGATATATTTAGACCAGGATTAAAAGAAATAATTACTAAAATAAATGCTGGAGATTCTTCAGTTGAACCATATATGGATTTTGCTAAACAATATCCTGTTAGTGATTCAATTCGTATGATGAGACTTTTATATCGTTTAGGATTAGGTTTACAAGAAAACAAGCATGAACAATTAATTATGTTTTCTCGTAATGTATCGGCTTTACAAAATAAGGCTCGTGAACAAAAATATAAAGATCGTTTAAAAACAATGGAAAATAAAACGATGGTTATGCTTGGCGTTACTGGCGGTGGAGTATTAGTATTATTACTATTGTCAATAGTGTCAATGATGAGTTTGTAATATTGTTTATCTATAAAAAATAAGATATAATAATAGTTAGATATTGAAAGGAGGATGTTTTGTGAAAGAAGCTACTGGAGAATTAAATATGACAGTTATCACAGTTATCGCAATTGCAATTATAGGAGCAGCGTTAGCAATTTTTTTACCAGGAATAATTAAAAATATTACTGATCAATGGAATGCACAAAGTTCCAATTTATATAACAAAAAATAAGAAGGTGTATTAATGAGAGAGTCAATAGGCGCAACGTTTTTAATCAAAATTATGATTATTTTTATTGTTCTTTACAATAGCCTTTTAGCTATTGCTGTTAATTATGCAATGGTATTTAGAGTTAAAAATAGAGTTATAAACTTGATAGAACAATATGAAGGTTGTAATAGTGCAAAAGGATATATTAAAGAATATATAAGTAAAGTTGGCTATTATCGTGGAGCATCTTCAAATAAAAAACAATATGAAATAACAGCACATAGTGCCTCTTTAGGTACATATTATACTGTAACGACATATATCAGCTTTGAGTTTCCAATTGTAAGAAATATTGTTAATTTCCCTATTAGAGGGGAAACTAAAGTAATATATGGAATTGATGAAAATCAAAGTCAATGCGATAGCATCTATTAAGAGAGGTAGATAAAAGGAATGAACGTAATAGTTTCAAACAAATATCAAGAAATGTTAAATTCTTTACAAATAGACATCATTAAATCAATTAATGGTGAATTTGAGGTTGAAGAGTTAATTGATATGTTTGATAATTTCTTTTTTCAAAAAATGATTCTTGATGTAACAGCTATCAAAAATTATAAAAATATAGAAAACATGAGAAAGCTATCAATGGCTTTTGATATGAATAAAATAGTATTATTACTTGAAGACACAGATGACAGTTCGTCATCATTCTATTTATCTCAGTTAATTTCGATGGGGATATATAATTTTACTAAGACACAAGAGGGTTTAACATATCTGTTAGAACATCCTAACTCTTACAAAGACGTAGCACATATTCACCAGCTAAATCAATTGACAGATGCTGTTGGTGACAGACATTTAAATAATAGTGTTAAGATTTTAGGAATAAAAAATTTAACCGATAATGCCGGATCAACTTCATTTATTTATATGTTAAAAAAACAATTATCAAATAATTATGCAGTTATTGCTGTTGAAATAGGTAAAAGAGATTTTATTTATTTTAATGATAAAGAAATGATCTCAACTAGTAAAGAAGAATTTCCTTCAGTACTATTGAGAGCTAAAGAAGTGGATATTGTTTTAGTTGATATAAATGAAAGTAAAATTGAAGAATTGTGTGACGATATATTATATTTATTAGAACCTTCTACTATAAAATTAAATAAATTGATGAGAAAAAATAGTAATGTTTTTAAAGAATTAGATGGCAAAAAAATAATTTTAAACAAAAGTTTACTAGATTCTAGAGATGTATTAGATTTTGAAGGCGAAGCAAAAGCGCGAATCTTCTATAATGTACCTCCTCTAAATGAAAGAGTCAGCAATAATGTTTTAGATAATTTTCTAACCAAATTAGGTTTTGGTCGTCAAAAAACTGAACAAACTGAAGAGAAGGGAAAAATATTAGGTTTATTTAAATTCTAATAAGGGTGGTTTAATATGATGTTATTATTTAGTTGTAGCGATGGAACTCAAACTGCACAAGGAATAATCAAAATTTTCGGTTTGATAAAAGCAATTGTGGGACTAATTCAACTTGCCGTTCCAATTGGACTTATTATTATGGGTTCGATTGATTTTGGAAAAGCAGTTATTGCCTCAGATGAAGACAAAATGAAAAAAGCACAAAGTATTTTTATTAAAAGAATAATATATGCAATTATAGTTTTTCTTGTTGTTCTCGTAGTGAAATTTACAATGAATTTTATTAGTGGCTCAAGTAGCGAGGCTTCATGGGCTAAATGTTGGGAATTGGCCAAATAATCATTGACAATCAATAGTAAAAAAGATATTATATAGATATAAGGAGGAATGAAAATGTTAATAGCAGCAAATGTTTGTAGTGACGAATTAAAATTAATAATTGGATTTATTAAAACATTATTAACAATAGTACAAATTGTTATACCGATTCTTTTGATTATATGGGGCACAATAGATTTAGGAAAAGCGGTAATAGCATCAAAAGAGGAAGATATTAAAAAAGCTCAAGGAATGTTAGTAAAAAGAATAATATATGCAATCTTGGTATTCTTGATTGTAGTAATTGTTAATTTTGCAATGGGAATAGTTGGAGATGATAGTTTTAAAAATTGCTGGAAGGGATCTATAACTTGCGAAAATGGAATCAATCCATTAACAGGTGCATGTAAGTAATTTTTAAAAAAGAATATTATATATGTAATATGAAGACTCGGAGACGAGTTTTTTTTGTTATTTAATTGTATAAAAATAATAAATATGATATATTTAATATATATAAGATAAAGGGTGGAAAAATGAAAAAAGTAGTATATTTAATATTTTTTATTACGTTGTTTTTTGCGGTGCCTTTAGGTTTTGAAGGTGCTAATACGTGTGCGGGCAAATGTTCATACTATTTACCGAATTGTGATAATACGCTTCCTGTAGATTTTAGCAATTATACAGATGCTAATAATATAATTTATGAGGGGAATGCATATGATTATAATTATTTTTTAACATATAATACAATTGTTGGTGAATATGATGAATATGTTACAACAATTCCCACTGGACAAAAAAGAATTGAAGGCAGATATTTTTTCTTTACTTTGCCACAAGACTTGGCAAAAGAGGAGAATGTTATATTTAATCAAGAATTTTGGTCAAAATATGATGATGAAGGTAATATAGGCGCTGTATCCAAGTGTGATCCTCCTGAAATTATTAGTTTTAGTAATATTACTAAGAGTGATTTTTTAGATGATAAATGTGAATGTCCTAAAATCTATATTCAAAATTATTGTCGTTTGAAAGGTGGCCAAATCGGATATAATCGTGGCCCTATTGTTTTAGGAAAATATATTGGTAATCAAGATGCAACATATAACGGAATGGTGTTATTATCTGAAGAATCTAAATTGGATTATGTAGAAGGCCCAAATAATAATGATCCAGTTGGATTAATACCTTCTAAAGAAGTACAAACCACATCTTATAGTACAAATAAAACTACAATCTACTTTCCCGAAAAAGGATATAATTTGGATTGGCACATTACAATTACGAAAATAACTGATCCGGAGTTGTTTTCTGGAGAATTTGTTGCAACAATAAATTACTACGGAGGTAGTAGATATGAGAAAAAAACTACAGGTATAAATATAAGTGACATAAAAAAAGAAGATTTAGATAATTTGTCAAATTTTGTAGAAAAAGTAGCCATTTCGGAAAGTCAATTAAATGCTTGTATTGATAGGTCTCTATATCCGGAAAAATATCAAAATACGCAAGCAAATGAATACAGTCCAAAATGTGAAATGTCATACAAAATAAAAGGCGAAAAGTATAAAAATTTATCTATAAATCCCAATTCTTTTCGTATGTATAACACGGAAGGGCAACCTATCGAATGCTCTGATTTTGATTTGGATAATGGTGAAAATCTTGTTCAAATGTTGTTTACAATCATTAAAATAATAGCTCCTGTTTTAGTAATTATTTTTGGTTCTTTAGATTTTGCAAAAGCAATTTTTCAAGCTGATGAAGATAAACAAAAAAAGGCAGGAAAAGACTTTGCAAAAAGATTAATAGCAGCCGCTTTAATATTTTTGATTCCGACTATTTTAGAAATAATTTTGGGTGTAGCTTTTAATTGGGACGAAGTAATACCTAGTATTTGTATAAAATAATTAAAAGAAGAGAGGTAAAATCATGGATTTTTTAGAGGATTTATTAAGAACAATTACTTTTTTCATAGATAAATTAATTTATGGTTTTATTCCGACTGTTTATAATTTTATTTATGAACTGGCTAATAGAGTTATATTTACACAAACAGAATTAGATAAAATAGCTAAAAATATTTATGCTATTATTGGGGTTTTCATGTTGTTTAGATTGTCATTTGTTCTGTTAATGTCTATCGTAAACCCAGATAACTTAACCGATAAGGAAAAAGGCTTTACTAAAATGATTAGTAAAATAGTGATAGCAATAGTGATGATAACTGCAATTCCCATAGGCTTTGACTTAGCTTATCAATTACAAAGTGCAATACTAAAAAATGCAATTGTAGAAAAAGTAATCTTAGGTAATGAAATATCTAATTCTGAGTTAACACCAGAAATTTCTTGTAAATACGATGTGTCTTCATCAAAACAAAAGACAATTTATGGTAATGAAGAAGTTCAATACATAAAATTTTATTTTCCTGAAGGTGTTGGATATAGTGAAAAACCACAACTTACATATTTAAATGCAAGTAATGAAGAAGAGACAGTTAGTCAGCCAGTTACTTTGGATAGTAATATTACGAAAAATGATTTTTTAACAACTACAGGTGCAATATTATGTCCTGATAATTTTAGACTTTCTGTTGAAACAATAGATGGCACTGCTGTTTATGGAAAAATAATTTATTCTTCTTCTGAATATCCAAAAGACATTTTTCTAGTTAATGAACAAATTGAAAAAATGAATGAAAAAGGTGGAGTTCTTTTAGCAAGAAAAGCTTTTAAAGCTTTTGTAAGTTGTAATCCAAATACTCCTTCATGTTCTTCTGATGAAGAAACAATTCCTGAATTAGGAATAAACATTAATCAAGCAATATCACAAGGATTACCTTTAAAAGGCGAAAGTGATTTTAGCAACTTATCAGATTCCTTAAATTCAAAACAAGATGATAAATATATTGTAAAATACACGCCACTACTATCAACAATTACAGGTGGTGCAGTTCTTGCTCTATTATTAGTTTTATGTTTCGATATTGCAACTCGAGTTGTTAAATTAGCGTTTTTTCAAGTGATAACTCCTGTAGCTGTCATTGGATATATAGAGCCTGGAAGCAAAATTTTTAATCAATGGCTACAAATGACAATAAAAACATTTGTTAATTTATTTATAAGATTATTTGCTATTTCTTTTGTAGTTTTAATTTTGGGAGCCTTAGGAGATAAGATCTCTTTAGGTGATTTAGGCGACTTGTTTCTTATTTTTGGTGCTTTAATTTTTGCTAAGGAAGCTCCCAAATTGATTGCAGATATGTTTGGAATAAAAGACAGTGGTTTTGGTGGAATGTTAAAAAATCCATTTAAAAACATGGCTGGTTCTGGTTTGGCAAACAAAATTGGTGGGTTTGGTTTAGGTGCGGCAGCAAAATTGGGTGGTTATGGTCTTTCTGGATTAGGTGGAGGAATCGCTTCAAAAACAAGAGGTGGAGGATTCTTAAAAGGTGCATCAGAAGGTATGAAAAAATCATCTGCAAAAAACATTTCTATGGGTAAAGGAATAAAGGGTGCAGTTGGGAGTTCTTTAAAAGCCAATCCTTTTTCTAATTGGCGTAGTGGATCAAATGCAGGTGCTTCTAGCGCTTTAGGACACGAAACAACTACCGGAGCTCTTGATTGGGCTAAAAAAAGTGTTAATAGAGGAATAGAAAATTTAGATGAAAATGCAAAAACTAAATTTGAAAATAAAGCAGTTAGTGATTATCAACAAAGTGGAGATGAAATATATTCAAAATCATTTAAAGAAGCTTTATCTAAAGTTGATTCTGCTAAAAAAGGTAAAGCTAGCGCATCATCATTGGCTGAAGTTTATAGGCAAAAAATGCAAAAAGAAGGTCATGATGTTGCCGCCGGCCCTAGTTTCCCTGGTTTAACTAATCAACAAGTATATGATAAATTTACAAAAGAAGTTGCAAGACAAGATGGTATTTTAACTAAGGCGAAAGAAAATATGGATTCAATGAAAAAATCCGGCCTTTATGACACAGATTTTTCAAAGAAAGAAGCTATAGATAGTTATAAATATAGAACAGGTAATGATGTTAGTGGCCCATCAACAAAACAATCATCTGGTCCACAAAGTAACACATCAAATTCTTCGGGATCAACAGCTTCAGTGGGCTCAACAAATTCTTCGGGATCAACATCTTCAGTAGGCTCAACAAATTCTTCGGGATCAACATCTTCAGTAGGCTCAACAAATTTAAAAAGCAATAGTGAAATGTTTACATCATATCAAGGAAGCTATAAATCAGATAATATAAATTATGGTGGAGATATTGAAAATAAAAAGCAAAGAACAGAATTTTTGGAAAATCAAAGAGAAAAAGAAGCAAAAATAGAGTCAAACGAATTGCTTGCTAGAGAAAAAAATATATTAGAAAGAAAACACGAAATCGAAAACGGATTAAGAAGACTTGAACAAGTTTCACCTCCAGATAGTCCATTAAATATGGAAATGACAAAACAATTAAACATGCTAGAAAAAGAGTATAAGGCAATAAGAAACGAAATAGATCAAAGACAAAGTTCTAATAATGGCGAAAACTAAAAACATTGAATGATAATTTAATTAAGTTAAGTACAAATAAAAAGGGTGTGAAAAAATGGAAGAAAAACAAACAAGTGCCACATATTTAATTCCGGCAAATACCAAGAGTGGAGCCTTAATATTGAATGTGTTTAGACCTCTAGATTTAATAATTTTTGGTGTTGGAATAGGATTAACTTTATTGTTGTTATTCTTTGTTCCACAAATAAATTTTGTTGTATCAATATTATTATTGCTACCAGCTTTAATTTGTGCTTTCTTAGTATTACCTATACCAAATTATCATAATGTTTTATGTTTGATTCAAAGTGTATTGCAGTTTTTTACTGAGAGAAAAGTTTATATATGGAAGGGTTGGTGTGTGAATAATGACAAAGACAACAAGTAGTAAATATACAGAAGATTGGTTACCAATAAAGAATATTACGAACGGAGAAATAGTATTAGATGATAATTCAAAAGTTACAGGAGTAAAAGTTTTACCAAGGAATATTTTTATTCTTGATGAAGGATCTCAAAATAGTATTATTAGTAATTTAAGCGATTTTTATAATAGTATAGATTTTGAATTTTGGTTAATTGTATCAGATCGCCCAGTAGATATTTCCTTATATTTATCGCAATTACAGGTTTTATACTCGAATGTACAAAATAATCAAATTAGAAAATTAATAATGCAAGATGTAGAAAAAGCTAATGATTTTGCTGAAAACAATATTGTTGATACTGAATATTATATTATATTTAAAGAAAAAAATCCTGATACTATTCAAAAAAGGATAAGGAATTTAATATCCGGATTAGCAGCATGTGGTTTGATTTCTGCACAAACAACAAATGCAGATTTAAGAGTAGTATTAGACAGTTTTCTTAACGGGGGAAATACTAGTGAATTTGGGACGGTGATGCCTTTATGAATCTAAAATCTCAATTAGCACCTAAGGGTTTAAATTTTAATGCTGGAGATTTTGTTATCAGTGATAAGTATTCAACAATATTAACAGTTGTTTCATATCCAAAAGTTATTGGAGTGGGATTTTTATCATCTTTGACAACAATGTCAGGAATAAAAATAGTAATTAAACATATACCGATAGATTTTTCTGTTTTATCTAAAATGATTAATAAACAAGTTGCAGATTTAAAAACAAGATATGCAGAAGAAAAAGATAAAACTAATCAAGAGAGAATTAGAATTGATATTGACTCATTAGAATCATTTGTTCAATTGTTAGCATCTCGTCAAACAAAGATTTTTGATTTTCAAATGCATATAATGATTACAGCAGATACTAGAGAAGAGTTAGAGCAAAAGAAAGTAACTGTAAAAAATTACCTTTTAGCTATGGATTTAAGAGCTATTCCTTTAAGATTCGAACAAGAAAAGGTTTTAAAGTCAATTATTCCTGTTTTTCCTAAACAAGAAACAGAAGATAGAATTGGTACTCCAATTCCTGCTGTAACAATAGCAGCGATGTATCCATATATTTTTGATAGTATTAAAGATCAAGGCTTATCAACTTTACTTGGGGTAGATTTTTCTGGAGGAGTAATTTTATTTAATCAATTTTTATTTCAAATAAAAAAAGAACACAACCGAAATAATGCTAACATGATTATATTGGGTACTTCTGGTAGTGGTAAATCTACAACTGCAAAATTAATGTTAAGAACACATATTAGAAATCAATATAAAATAGTTGCTATTGATCCTGAAGGAGAATTAGAAGCAATGTCTAAATTATATGGAGGAAACTTCATTGATTTAGGTAAAGGTGGAGATTTTGGAATGATTAATCCACTTGAAGTTATTATTGATGCTGATGAGGAAGAAATTTCTCAAGGATTAGGATATACAGTATTAACAAAAACGTTGCAATTCTTAAAAGCCTTTATGAAATATTATGATCCGAGTATCGAAGAAGATGTTTTAAATTTATTTAGTGAAGTTGTACAAGATACATATAAAAGGTTTGGTATTGATTTCAATTCAGATTTTTCAAAATTTAAAAGTAAGGACTTTCCAACTTTTACCGATGTATATGCAACTATTCGCGGTAGAATGATGCAATATATGGATAAAACTCATGAAAGTGACATCATGGAAAGATTAGAACTTAAGATTAGACCTTTAACAAAAGAATTAAAATATTATTTTGATGGTCACACAACAATTGAAGATGTAGAAAACAAAATAATTATCTTTAATATTAAAGAATTAATGAATACTGATACAAATATTAGGAATGCCTTATTCTTTAATGTTTTAAAATATGCTTGGGGATTGTGTTTAGACAAAACAATAAATACTGTTTTAATGGTAGATGAAGCTCATGTATTGTTAAGCAGTAATAATTCTTTGGGAGCTGAATTTTTAGCTCAAGTACAAAGAAGAGCTAGAAAATATAACACAGGAACAATTGTTATAACTCAACAACCAAGTGACTTTATTGATGCTAATGTTATTACTCAAGGTAAAGCTATTTTTGATAATGCATCTTATTATGTAGTAATGGGATTGAAAAAACAAGCAGTAGAAGATTTAGCTAAATTAATTGATTTAAATGATAATGAAAAAGAAAGTATTAAACGCTATTCACAAGGAGAGGCTTTATTTGTTTGTGGAAGTAGAAGAATGCGAATAAATATCATTGCAACAGAATCCGAACTTGAATCATTTGGAGATGCTGGTGGATATTAACAAGTGAGGTGATTACCTATGGATGAAGAAAACAAACCAGGTGCCTTAGAAAAAGCAACTGCCGCAATTAGAAAAACTAGGCAGTTAAAAAAAACAATAGAAGTACTAAAAAACGCAAAAATTTTAGGGCCAATTATTGGTGCGATTCTGCCTGTAATAGGGTGGATTCTTTTAGTTTTAGTAATAATTTTAGCAATTATCGCTGCCATAATTTTAGTAATAGCTTTTGCTAAACCAATAATTGAATTTGGCGATAAGAATTTAAACTGGTTGAGTGGATATGGTTATTTGCCCAGTGATACCGTTTATTACGATAAATTAAATAAAGCATATGAAGATTTTCATGATTTCAATAATCCTGAGGGTGAATTTGATATTGCCATGATTCAAGCAACAACATTTTATAATAGAATGGTTGATCCAAGTTTGAAACTTGGTGAAGATGAAAATGCTGATGATGTTGACGATCCTGATTTAATGGACAAAGAATATGAAAACGAAGAAGAGGAAGCAGAAGTTAAAAAGACATCTGTTGTTAACGGTGCTTTTAAACCAATAATTGACGAAATAAATTATGTTGATTTTTATAGATTAGCAACTAATAATGTAGGTAATGTTGGTGCTGGTTCTAAATTAGCAGGGCATTTAGTAGATATTAAATTAACTGCCGGAAGGATTTGCTATGACAAACCAGATGATGTTCTAGAAGGAGCAACACAGATAGTTGATCATATAGTTGGTCTTGTAACTGGAGATTCAGAAATGGCCGAATTGATTCAGGACTTTTCAGATGCTCTTAGTCAATATATTATGGGCTCAATAGAAGAATTTAATCCTTTAAGAGTGGCTGGAATAATTATGGCTAAAATGTCAGAAGGGTTTTGGAAAAAAGGTGTAGGAGAAGTAAGTTTAGGACAATTATTTAAAAATGTAGGTGGTGCTTTTGAAGGAGTTGGAGACTGGGGTAAAGAACTTTTAACAGAACTGCGATATGAGATTAAGGATGAAAACGTTATTGAGGATATAATAAGAATTATTTCAAATTCAGATTTTTCAAATTCAGATTGTACTAAGGATCAATATTATATACCAAGAATAACTCATTATGTAAATTATGAGAGATATAAAAAATATTTAAAACAAGTATATTTACCTAATCAACCATATGCAGAATGTGAAAAGTGTGATTATAAAAACGCTAAAACGGATGAGGAAAGAGAAAAAATACTAAATAAGTGGGTTCAAGATATTCAAAATCTTAGAGATCTATATGTTTCTTCAGCTCCATCTCTTACAGAAGAAAAAGATATGTTATCATTTACTTGTCCTAATGGAATTACTGTAAAAGATAAAGATGGTAATATAGTTATTTCTAATCTGGATTTAGAGGAATATGTAAAAGGGGTTGTAGCAGCTGAAAACTCTGGGGCACCTTTGGAATCAATGAAGGCTCAAGCTGTTGCAGCTCGTACCTTTGCTTTGTTTACAACAAATTTTTGTGATTCTGCTATTGTTTCTTCATCTAATGCACAAAATTACAAATCAAAACCCGAGGGTGGCTATTCAGAAGATATTGAAAATTCTGTTGAAGATACAAGAGGACAAGTTTTATTAAACGCAAAAGATATAGTTTTTAGATCTGAATATGATGCTTTTTGTGCTTTGGAAGATTGTAATAACTCGGATACTTGTTTTGCTCAATATCAAAGATTGCCTTCTTCCGGTTTTCAGACTTTTTCAATGCCATCAAAATATATTAATGAATCAGAATATAAAAATATATGTGATGATGTATTAGTAAATAAAGGCGAATGTGAATTGGAAGAAAACAAAGGAAAATGTGATTCTTTGCAGGGTGATGGTGGACACGGTCGTGGAATGAGCCAAGAGTATGCAAATTATTTGGCGACAAACGAAGGTGGTAATCACGATTATGAATATATTTTATTGTTTTTTTATGGTGATGGAGTACATATAGGAAATGTTGGATTATTTTATGCGGGTCTAAGTAACATAGAAGAAACACCCGAAATCGACTTTTTTCCAAATACAAAAGACGATTATAATCGCTGTGGTTCTGATATATTTACCTATTTTAGAGATAACAAAACTAATCTTGACAATCAATTAAAAAATTATGTGAAACGCGATTATGGGACAAGGAACGGGCCTGTAATGGCTGCTTACTTCTTATCCGGAGAGACCAGATTACAAGGTTATGTTTTACCATACTTTTTTAGTGGAGGACATGGTAGTTTCCCAATAACTGGAGTAAATAGTAATTGGGGTTCTACTTGCAGTGCGATGCCGGCAAACACAGATAAGCAACCAAAAGGACAATCATTTAACTTTGGTCTAGATTGTAGTTCTTTTGTATCTTGGGCTTTGTATAATGGCGGCTTTAATCAAAATACAGTTAATGCTAATACTTTAGCTTATTTGGGCTCTGGCCCAATAACTTGGAATGAGGGAAGTAAATCGGCTCAAGCTGGTGATTTAGTTGTTACTTGGTATAATAAAAGTAATGACTTTGGTCATGTGGGAATAGTTATCAGTGTGGATGAAAGTTATATTTGGGTAGCACATGAAGCAGGGGCATCTAGAGGTTTAATAATTCAAAAATATTCTAAAGTTAGTTTTGGAACAGGTTTCTCACATATAGTGCTTATGGACAGTTATTATAATAATGAAGCTAATAAAAGGTGATGAAATGAAAAAAATATGTTTGTTAATATTTATGATTATCTTTTTAACAGGATGTACATTAAATTATGATATAAAAATATATGATGATGAAAGTGTTTCTGAAATTTTTTCTTTGGAAATAAATAACAATCTTTTTGGAACTGACAAGTCAGAAATAAAAACAAAAATCGAAAAAGAAATAGAAGACTATAAAAAAAATGATCTTTTTAGAAACTACATATTTTCTTACAAGATAGAACAGCAAGTAACTAAAGTCTTTATTGAAAAAGATTATTTAAGTTTAGCAAGCTTTTATGATTCGTATTTTGTGAAAAGGATTTTTACTAAGTCTAATTATGTGAAAAATAAAAATATAACGAAATTTAACTTTAGAGATTATGATGACACTATATTTTATGGTTATAGAACAGAATCTGAAGGAGAATTAGTTTTAACTGATGAGGACATTCAAAAATTCACACTTAATCTATATTTTGAAAAAAAAATATTAGAACATAATTCTATTGATTTTAACGAAAAAAAAAATAAATATTCTTGGACATATAATCCTAATCAAGAATATTCTGAAATTGAAATAGTATATACTGATGAAAAAAGATATGATATAATAATAAAGAATTTAATTCTTAAAAATTTAGGTGTATTTATTGTTGTTTCAATTAATTTAATAATAAGTATATTTATAATTTTTAGAATTATATTTAAAATAAGAGGCAATAAAAAGATTTGACAAGTTATTAAATGAGTGCGAGGTGATTAAATGAAATTAAAATTTAGAGGTGAACCAAAAGACTGGTTTTATTTTCTTTTATTCGCTATTTTCTTATTATATTTAGTAGCGATAGGTATTTTGAATTTAGCTTCTTTATCACAAAGACAAGAACTATATGGATTATTACCTTTTGAGGCTTTCTCTCCTAAATTTCTTTTATCTACTATTGTATTTTATATTTTTGCATTAATAGGCATTATTATTGCAGCCGCTTCATATTTTTGGGAAAGAGAAAAAGGTTTTGGTTTTGAACTTGGAAAATCTAACAAAGACGGTTATTCTCGTTGGGCTAAAGATGATGAAGTTAAAAAAGGCTTAAAAGAAGTAGATATAACCAGTAGAGAAATAAAAAATGGTGGAATGCCATTATTTGTAGACGTAAAGAAAAACAAAGTTTGGGTAGATGATGGTGAAGCTCATACATTAATTATGGGTTCAACTGGTAGTGGTAAAACAAGAAGATTGATTTTACCATTAATTAAGATTCTAGCTAAAAAGGGAGAATCAATGATTCTTACCGATCCAAAAGGTGAACTTTATGAAGAAAGTGCATCTTTATTGATGGAAAAAGGATATAAAATTGTTATTTTAAATCTTCGTAATCCAGAAAAAGGAAATGCTTGGAATCCACTTACTTTACCTTATCAATTATATAAAGAAGGTTCAGACAAATCAAAAGAATTGTTAGCCGACTTAGGAAGAAGTTTATTACATGATGAAAAATCAGATGATCCTTTCTGGCAAAACTCTTCATCTGACTATTTTACAGGGTTAGCATTAGGAATGTTTGAAGATGCTCAAGAAGAAGAAATAAATTTAAATTCAATTAGTTTTATGAGTGCTGTAGGGGAAGAAAAAATCGGTGGGACAGTTTACGCTAAAGAATATTTTTCGACAAAGGATCCATCAAAAGCTACATATATAAATGCATCAGGAACAATAAATGCCCCGCAAGATACAAAAAACAGTATATTATCTGTTTTCCGTCAAAAAATAAAAATATTTGCAACGACAGAGCATTTAGCAGAAATGTTATCATATAGTGATTTTTCAATGGCAGATATTGGAAAACAAAAAACAGCAGTTTTTATTATTATTCAAGATGAAAAGAAAACATATCATGCATTAGCAACTGTCTTTGTAAAACAATGCTATGAAACGCTGATTGATGTAGCTCAAGATAATAATGGTAAATTACCAATCAGAACTAATTTTATTTTGGATGAGTTTGCTAATATGCCTCCTTTAACTGATGTTACAACTATGATTACAGCAGCTAGAAGTAGACAAATTAGATTTAATCTAGTAATTCAAAACTTTGCTCAATTAAGTCAAGTATATGGTAAAGATGATGCTGAAACAATTAAGGGTAATAGTGCCAATCTTGTTTATTTAATGAGTAAAGAGTTACAAGCTTTAGAAGAAATAAGTAAACTATGTGGTGATAAAAAAGTCAAAAATAAAGATGGTAAAGAAGAATCTAAGCCTTTAATCAATATAAGTGAATTGCAAAGATTAAAACCAGGAGATGCCATTGTAATCAAAGATAGATCATTTCCTTTAAAAATAAAACTTCCTGGTGATTGGGAATATAATTATAATGAATCCAAAGCAACTCAGGTTAATTATCCGATTAGACAAAGAAAGCCGATTCAATTATTTGATATAAGAGATTATGTTCAACAAAAAAGAGCTGAAAGGGTTAATAATTCAAATATTTTTGGAGCAACCAATCCCTTTGGGCAACCAATATCAAAAAGCGATTTTTTACCAAAAAGTGATCAACCAGTTTTACCGCAAATTAATCAAATTACTAAGGGACAACCAAGATTTAATGATGATGATATTTTTGATGTAGATGAATTTATTAAAAAGATTGATGCTAAAATTGCAGAATTAGAAGCCGAAGAAAAAAATGGTAAAGAAAATAATAAATTCGATGAAATTAAACCTATTGTTGAATTAAAAGAACCAATAATATCTGAAGAAAAAGAAATAATTAAACCAGATATTAATATTGAAAAAACAACAATTCCTTCTTTCGAATCAAATCCAAAAGAAGAAGAAATAATTAAAATTAATCCTGATTTAGACAAAATAATAAATACAGATGAAGATGAAACAACTGATGATCAATTTTTCGATGATTTCTTTAGTGAAGAATAAGTGCAGTAAGCACTTTTTTCTTGCTCACTTAATATTTATTTGTTATAATCTATTTGTCTGGGGCTATAGCCAAGTGGTAAGGCGTGGGACTGCAACTCCCTGATCGTTGGTTCAAATCCGACTAGCCCCTCCAATATAGAAACAAAGAGGTTCCCAAATAGAGGAATCTTTTTTATTATTAATATAATAAAAAAAAGTTATTTATTAATGGGGGAAATGTATGCAAAAATATGATTGGGGATATTATCAAAGTGAAATGGCAGAATTAGAAACAATTAAAAAAGACTTTACTTCTTTTAAACCTGTTGAGATAAAATCAGAACTAGTTAAGCAAGTTTATACTTGTGAGTATGGTTTAGCTGATTCTAAGCCGATTTTGGCCACAGAAGGAATATATAATTGTACAGGCATTTTAGCTTATGATTTAAGTAAAAAATATGCCTTTTTAGCTCATAGTTATGGGAACGAGGATTATGGAGTTGATAATAGTTTATCTCCATCTCAAATTTATGATGGAGACTTTCACAAAGTTCCACGAGGAGTAATACCTGGATCATCAATCCATGTAATTAAGATGTTAGATACTTTATCTAAAAAAGAACTATATCAAATGAAAATTGTTATTATTGTCGGTGGCAAGCCAAACGCAGCTTTAGTAAGTGCTATGATTAATACAATTATGTATTTAAGAAATAAAAGAATGTCTGTTGAATCAATAAAACTAATAAAGCCATTTATTGAGGGAATTCAAACAGAGAACGATATTAATCATGGTAAAAATGTAAGTTGGTATGATATTTATAAGAATTATAAAGATAAAGAGATTGTTCAAAATATGATTACAGGTGAAATCCATTCATATGATATAACGAGAGGATCAAGTTTTGCTTTTGATGTTAGAAATGGGAGCATGCTTACGTGCAATTCTGATACCGGTCAATACTACACTTACGATGAAAAATTAAGTGTGAAAATAAAAATTTGATAATTTATTAATGCATTCAAGTTATCAAAAAGTTATTAGAAAACATAAATAAAAATTTGGTTTTTAATAATTATCCACCATTAATTAAATAAATCAAACTTGTCATATCTTGATAAAAGATCAACTTATTGTTGATCTTTTATGTCTTGTAAAGTCAATATTTTTTGTTCTTCTTGCAATACTAAAACAAATTACATCAAAAATATAATAAGAAAAGTTGGCAATAGTTATTTGTGGGATGTCTTATTATTAAATGTATGATAGAATAGATATAGTTTTTTTGCATGAGGTGATGTTATGATTACAGTTAATAATGTGAGTTTAAATTTTTCTGACAAGAAATTATTTGAGGATATAAATGTTAAGTTTTTACCTGGCAACTGTTATGGAGTTATAGGTGCTAACGGATCGGGTAAGTCAACATTTTTAAAAATACTATCTGGCGATATTGATTCTAACAAAGGTGAAATTTATATTGAACCAGGTCAAAGAATGGCTGTTTTGAAACAAAATCATTACGAGTTTGATAATTTTACTGTTCTTGATACAGTTATTATGGGACACAAAAGATTATATGACGTAATGAAAGCTAAAGAAGAATTATATGCTAAATCAGAATTTACTGATGCAGATGGGATTTTAGCTGGCGATTTAGAATCTGAGTTTGCTGAACTTAATGGTTGGGAAGCAGAATATAATGCTAACAAGTTGTTAAACAATCTCGGATTAGATAAAGAAATATATAATAATAGAATGAGTGAAATATCAGGTAAAGATAAGGTTAAAGTACTACTGGCACAAGCTTTATTTGGTGATCCAGATATTTTATTAATGGATGAACCTACTAACCACTTAGACTTTAAAGCTATTAAATGGCTTGAAGATTTTTTGATTGATTATGATAAAACGGTTATTGTTGTATCACATGATAGACATTTTTTAAATAAAGTTTGTACGCATATGCTAGATATAGATTTTAACACTGCTAAACTTTATCCGGGTAATTATGATTTTTGGTATCAATCAAGTCAACTTCTTTTACAACTTGCTAAAGAATCAAATAAAAAGAAAGAACAAAAAATCAAAGAACTAGAAGATTTTATCGCCAGATTTAGTGCTAATGCATCTAAATCAAAACAAGCTACATCAAGAAAAAAGAGTCTAGAAAAAATTGAACTTGACGAAATAAAACCATCTAGTCGTAAATATCCATACATTGGTTTTGTTTTAAATAGGGAATTAGGTAAAGATGTTTTAATTGTCGAAGGGCTTACTAAAACTATTGCTGGCAAAAAGGTGCTAGATAATGTAACTTTCACATTAAATAGAGGTGAAAAAGCTATCTTGCTTGGAAGAGATGATGTAGCTAAAACAACTTTGTTAAAGATTTTAGCAGGGGAATTAAAACCTGATAAAGGAACGGTAAAGTGGGGTCAAACAGTTACATATGATTATTTTCCTATTGATAATGCTAAATATTTTGATAATAAGAATTTGAATTTAATAGAGTGGCTTGCTCAATATTCCAAAGATACGTCTGAGAGTTTCTTAAGAGGATTCTTAGGGAGAATGTTGTTTTCTGGTGAACAACCACTTAAATCAGTAAGCGTTCTATCGGGTGGAGAAAAGGTAAGATGTATGTTCTCTAAGCTAATGCTTAGTGAAGCTAATTTTTTATTACTAGATCAACCCACTAATCATTTGGATCTAGAATCTATTCAAGCAGTAAATGATGGTTTGGCATCATATAAAGGGTGCTTAATTTTTACATCACATGACCATAGTTTTATTGAAACAATTGCAACCAAAATCATTGAGATAACAGATATGGGAGCATATGTAGTAAATACTAATTTAGAAGAATATTTAAATGATGAAAAAACACAAAGTAAAGTAGAAAAAATGTATAACAAATAAAGTTTAAATATTTATGATATTAATATTGATATAAAGTTATAGGAGGACATCATGAATGAAGAAATAATTAAACAAATAAGTTTTGAACTTAATGTAAAAGAAGTACAAGTAGAAAGCGCTTTAAAATTATTAAGTGAGGGAAATACTATTCCTTTCATTTCTAGATATCGTAAGGAAGTTACTGGTAATTTAGATGAAGAACAAATAAGAAAGATTAATGAGGTATATGAGTACCAAGTTAATCTCTTGAAAAGAAAAGAAGATGTTATAAGATTAATAGATGAGAAAGGTCTTATGACAGAGGAATTAAAACAAAAGATTATAGAAACTTCAAAATTAGTTGAAGTAGAAGATATATATAGACCTTTCAAAGAAAAAAAGAAGACAAAAGCTACTGATGCTATTAATGCTGGCTTAGAGCCACTAGCAAAAATAATAATGTCTTTTCCAAATGAGATAGATTTTAGTAAGTTTATTAACGACAAGGTTAAGAGTGAAAGTGAGGCTATCTTAGGAGCTAAATATATAATTGCTGAATGGATTAGTGACAATGCTTTTTATCGTAAATGGATTAGAAATTATTTTTTTAGAAATGGTATTATAACTTCTAAACTTAAGAAAAATTCGGTTGATGAATATAAAGTTTATGAAATGTATTATGACTATAGTGAACAAGTTAAAATGATCAAACCACATCGCATTCTAGCACTTAATCGTGGAGAGAAAGAAACTATACTTAATGTCAATATAGAAATCAATAGTGATGAAATATTAGCATATATAGAATCAAAGATTGTAAAAGATGAAAAAAGTGTCAGTTATAAATATGTAATAGAAGCAATTGCAGATAGTTATAAAAGACTTATTGCATCTAGTATCGAAAGAGAAGTTAGAAGTGAATTAACAGATGAAGCAGCAGTAGTTGCTATCGATGTTTTTTCAAAGAATTTAGAAAAATTGCTACTACAACCTCCAATGAAAGATAAAATTGTGTTGGGTTTTGATCCGGCTTTTAGAACAGGATGTAAATTAGCTGTAATCGATTATACAGGTAAGAACTTAGTTGTAAGTGTTATATATCCACATGAACCAAGAAATGAGTATGAAAAAAGCAAAAGACATGTTCTTGATTTAATTGATAAATATAATATAGATATTATAGCAATTGGCAATGGTACAGCATCACGTGAGAGTGAATCATTTATAGCTAATGTTATAAAAGAATCTAAAAAAAAGGTTGAATTTATTATTGTAAATGAAGCGGGGGCTTCGGTCTACTCGGCTAGTCCTCTGGCAATTTCAGAATTTCCGGATTTACATGTTGAAGAACGCAGTGCTATAAGTATAGCAAGACGTTTACAAGATCCTCTTAGTGAACTAGTAAAGATAGATTCAAAAAGTATTGGAGTAGGACAATATCAACATGACGTAGCACAAAATAAATTAAATGATTCACTTGATTTTGTTGTAAGCAAAGCCGTTAATCAGGTAGGAGTAAATATTAATACTGCTAGTTCTTCACTTTTACAATATGTATCGGGATTATCAAAAAAGATAATTAGTAATATTATAGAATATCGTGATAAAAATGGAAAAATTAAATCACGAGATGAATTAAAGAAGAGTAAATTAATGACTAATAAAGTATTTGAACAAGCAATTGGATTTGTTAGAATTGTCGACGGAATCAATCCTTTTGACAAGACTAGTATCCACCCTGAGAGTTATAATGTAGCTGAAAAATTATTAAAAGAATTCGATTTAAAAATAGAAGATCTAGGCACAGCGAAAATAACTGATAAATTTAATAATATTAATATTGAAGAATATTCAAAAAAGTTAAATACAGATATCTATACATTAGAAGATATTACAAAAGCACTTAAGCAACCTAATCGTGACCCACGCGATGATTTTGACAGGCCTTTACTTAGAAGCGATATTTTAAAGATTGAAGATTTAAAAAGGGGAATGAAACTTCAAGGTACAGTTAGAAATGTCGTTGATTTTGGAGTGTTTATCGATGTTGGCTTAAAGAATGATGGCTTAGCACACATATCAAAGCTTACCAACAGGTATATAAATCATCCGCTTGAAGTAGTGAATGTTGGCGATATAGTTGATTGCTATGTTGAAGATGTTTTTATTAATAAAAAGAAAGTTAGTTTATCTTTAATTGAAGTTAAATAGTATATATAAATTAATTATATAGTTTTTGTTTTGTCTAAATTTAATAACAACATATCTTTTATATGCTGTAAGTTTAATATATAATAACATTGGGTGATAACTAATGAAAGATTTTATTAAAAAATATTTGCTCTATATAGTTAGATGGCAATTATCTACGCCTGTTTTAGCTGTCGTATTAATTGTGATGGCTACAACAAACAAGTGGGTTGCTACTATTGTTGCCAATTTTATTGGAGCATTGCTTTTCTTTTGGGTTGATAGATTAATTTTTAAATTGAATCATAGTAATCCTCTTTGGGAAGTAAAAGATAATATTGAATGTCACGATTGTGGAAAAACAGGTAGAGGATATAGATTAGTAAAATATAAAAAGTATGATCGTTTAAACGATGCTAATCCACAATTCAGATGTGAGACTTGTTCAATTAAGAAAACAAAAAATAGCACTCTATATTGACAAGTGCTAAAAAATATGCTATATTATTGTTACAAGAGGAGGGATGAAAAATGAATTTAATTCCAAGAAAGTTGTTTTTGGAAGACATATTCGATGATTTTCCAATCTCTGGAGCAAATAATATTAAATGTGACATCTATGAGAAGGAAGGCAATTATATTATTGAAGCTGATGTTCCAGGTTTTAAAAAGGAAAATATCAACATTGAATATGAAGATGGTTATCTTACTTTAGAAGCTGAAAAAGCAGATGAAAAAGAAGAAGAAGATAAAAACTATCTTAGAAAAGAAAGACATAGCACTTCTTTTAAAAGACAATTCTATTTAGGTAACATTAACGAAGATCAAATTAAAGCGAACTTCAATGATGGAACTCTAAAAGTGATTGCACCAAAAAAAGAAGAAATATCGAATAAGAAACAAATTAGCATCGAGTAAAAAAGACACCTTGAAAATTCAAGGTGTCAATCATTTCTAACAATTAGTTGACAAAAATTAACGTTTGTGTTAATATAGTCAACATAAATCGAAAAGGGGGTTTATGGTTATGGAAAAAGAAAGAGATTTTTCTCTAGGAAGATTAGTATTTAAAATAGTGTTGGTAATAGCATTTGTATTTTTACTTATGTGGTTATTTCCAATGCCGAATTTAAATCCTGTATATGACAGAATTTTTGCTGATAATATTAATACAATGAAAGAGGCAGGACAAAGTTATTATACAGTAGACAGATTACCAAAAGAGGTTAATGCTAGTGTAAGCATGACTTTAGCTGAAATGTTAGCTAAAAAGTTTGTTTTACCTATAGCTGATTCAGATGGTAAATTATGTGATGGTGAGGCATCATATGTACAAATTACAAAAACAGACAAAGCTAATGAGTATATTTTAAAAGCTAATTTAGTTTGTCCTAATAAAGCAGATTATATAATTGAATATATGGGATGTTATGATTTGTGTCCAACAGTTTGTAATTGTGGAACAGATTGTAAAGAACCAGTAAAAGAAGCAACTAAGGTTACTCCTCAAAAAACTGAATATGTAACAAGATACCAATTACAAAGAACTTGGTTTCGTGGTATAAGACAAAATACTGGACCATCATATACAGAATATAAACATGAAAGATATGAAAAAGTTCAAGAATTTGACAGATATAGTTGTCCAGCAGGTGTTTTAGTTGGCAGTACATGTCATATTACTACAACTTCAACAAGAACAGAAACAGCTGCACCTATAGCAAAAACAAATACTTCAACAAGAACAGAAACAGCTGCACCTATAGCAAAAACAAATACTTCAACAAGAACAGAAACAGCTGCACCTATAGCAAAAACAAACACTTCAACAAGAACAGAAACAGCTGCACCTATAGCAAATACAAATACAACATATAGCTGTCCATCAGGATATACACAAGGCGGAAGTGGAGCAAGTACAACTTGTTCAAGACAAATTACAACTTCAACAGATTCTTGGGTATATGTAGGAACCGTAACAAGTAAAACAGCTTTATCAAGCACAAGCACTATTAAATATGTAAGTATTGGATCTTCAACTAAAAAAGATTGTAGTGTATGTGCATCATATGTATTATATGAATATAAGAAATATAAACTTACTTCAACTCCTTCAACTAGAACAGAAACAGCTGCACCTATAGCAAATACAAATACAAAATATAGCTGTCCATCAGGATATACACAAGGCGGAAGTGGAGCAAGTACAACTTGTTCAAGACAAGTTGCAACATCAAGAACAACATATAGCTGTCCAATAGGTTTTATATCAAATGGAAGTGGAGCAAGTATGACTTGTTCAAGAAAAATGACAGATTTAAGAACAACATATAGCTGTCCATCAGGATATGCACAAAGTGGCAGTGGAGCAAGCATGACTTGTTCAAGACAAGTTGCATCTTCATCTGTTAGAATTGTAGCAGCTGAAAGAATAATGAGAACTGTAAGAGTATTAAGAGATGTTATCTGGACAAGAAACGCATCTGAACCCGGATATGTTATGGTAGAACAAAGAATAATTCCTGGTGGATCAACAACAGTTGATTCAGGATGGGTATTATCATTACCAGCAGGTTATAGACAAACAGATACAAAAGTAGAATATAAATGGTCTTCAAACAAAACACAATCTGGATGGACATTTACAGGAAAAACAACAACAGTTAAAAAGTAAAGATTTAATCTTTACTTTTTTTTAAAATTAGTTGTTTTTATCTTTTGATAAATGATATAATCTATTTAGGTGATAAAATGGAATATAAAATAACAACGAGAGATGAATCTCAAACTTTAGAATTAGCTCAAAATATAGCAGCTGAAAGATTTCCTAATATGATTATTTGTTTATCAGGTGATCTAGGAAGTGGAAAAACAGTTTTTACAAAAGGATTAGCTATTTCTTTAGGTATAGATGAAATTATTACATCTCCCACTTTTAATATTGTTAAAGAATATAATACACCAGAAATACCTTTATTTCATATGGATGTTTATCGCTTAAATGGTGATATAACAACTCTGGGATTAGAAGAATATTTTAATAAAGATGGAATTGTGGCTATTGAATGGGCAGATACGATAACTAGTTATCTACCTAAAGAAAGATTAGAAATAAAAATAAAGGTTATTGACGAAGACACAAGAGTATTTATAATTAAACCATATGGTAAAAAATATGAAGATTTATGTGAGGCAGTCTTATGATAAATCTTTTATTAGATACAAGTACTGCATCTTTCACTTTAATAATTAGCAAAGATGAAAAAGAATTAAAAAGAGTAGAATTAAAAGATATGAAAGAGCATTCAAAATATGCTCTTTCTAGCATAAAAGAGGCTTTTTTCGAGTTGAATTTAGAGACTAATAATATTGACAATATAATTGTTATAAATGGTCCTGGTTCTTTTACTGGCATAAGAATTGGAGTAGCTATTGCAAAAACATATGCTTATGCATTAAATAAAAAAATTTATACTATTTCTAGTTTAAAAGCAAATGCTATTTCTTCTGAAAAAAATGATTATTATATAGTCTTGATTGATGCTAGAAGAGATAAGGTTTTTGGAGCAATATATGATCATAATTATAATATAATATTGAAAGAGCAATACATAGATTTATCTGAACTATTATCATTTGCATCAGAATTAAAGGGTAAAAAAACATATATCGGAGATATAAGTATAAGAGATATAAATGTTAATCCTTTAAAAATAAAAATAGATGTTATAAATTATGTTTTAACAAATAATCAACCACTTAATCCTCATCAAGTTAATCCTAATTATTTAAAATTAGTTGAAGCTGAAGAAAGAAAGAATATGATAAAAAATGATTAGAAGTATCAAAATTTCAGATGTTAGTCAAATCGAAAAACTAGGCCAAGATTTAAATCCTAATTATAAATATGTGTTTAATTCTCAATATAAGACTTTGATTTTGGAAGAAAAAAGTAAAATAATAGGATTTATTATTTATACGATTGTTGAAGATGAAATGGAAATTATTGATTTAGTAATAGATAATAATTATCGTCATCAAGGGTTAGGGACTTTATTACTAAATGAAATATTAAAAAATGAATCTAATTGTAAAAAAATAACTTTGGAAGTTAGAGAAAACAATGAAAAAGCTATAAAGTTTTACGAAAAAAATGGTTTTAATGTCGTTAATAAAAGACTAAAATATTATTTTGATGGTGAAAATGCTTTTTTAATGGTAAAGTTGGTGAAATAATGAAAGATATATATATATTAGGAATAGAAACAAGTTGTGATGAGACAAGTGCTAGTATTGTAAAAAATGGTACAGAAGATTTGGGAACAGTGGTTCTTTCCCAAATGGATATTCATAAAGATTATGGTGGTGTTGTTCCTGAAATAGCTAGTCGTCATCACATTGAAAATATCACTTTGGTAATTGAAGAGACTTTGTCTAAAGCAGGACTAAAACCAGAGGACATCACAGCTATCGCTGTAACTTATGGACCAGGATTAGTTGGTTCTTTATTAATTGGATTACAAGCTGCTAAAACTTTATCTTTAGTTTGGAATAAACCGTTAATTGCAGTTCATCATATCGTTGGACACATATATGCTAATAATTTAGAAGGAGAATTAAATTTTCCTTTATTAGCTCTTGTAGTTAGTGGTGGCCATACTGATTTAGTATATATGAAAGATAATTATCATTTCGAAACAATTGGTTCTACATTAGATGATGCGGTTGGAGAAACCTATGACAAAGTAGCTAAAGTTATGGGTTTAGATTATCCGGGCGGGCCGATAGTCGATTCTTTAGCAGCTAAAGGTAAAGATACATATAATTTGCCAATACCTTTAGATGATGAAAGTTATAACTTTAGTTTTAGTGGTTTAAAAAGTGCCGTAATTAATTTGATTAATAAAGAAAAGATACAAGGACTTGAAATTATCAAAGAAAATTTAGCTTGTTCTTTTCAAAATCGTGTAATAAAAGTATTAACAAAGAAAACAATGAGCTTAATAAAAAAAATAAAAGTAAATA
Source organism: uncultured Muribaculaceae bacterium (assembly GCA_964461005.1). Taxonomy (GTDB): domain Bacteria; phylum Bacillota_I; class Bacilli_A; order RF39; family UBA660; genus JAAZBI01. The sequence goes on along the minus strand of CAYWQQ010000004.1, from coordinate 7,317 downwards.
ATTTGATTTTAGCAGGCGGAGTTTCTGCTAATAGGGGTTTAAGAGAGGAATTTTCTAAATTATGCAAACAAGAAAATGTAAATTTAAAATTTCCTTTATTGAAATATTGCACAGATAATGCTACGATGATAGCAGTAGCAGGATACTTTTTATATAAGAAAAATAAATTTAGTGATTTAAGTTTAAATCCAGAAACTAATGTTTCTTTGGAAAGGAGTATGGAATTTGAAGAATAATAGAGGATTTACATTAATTGAACTGTTAGCAATAATTGTTATAATAGGAATTATAACTTCAATTGTTGTCGTTAATGTCGGTAAATATATTGAAGATTCAAGAGCACAATCATATAACATTTTAGTAAATACAATTGAAGATGCTACTGAGTTGTACGTGACATCTAATTCTGGACTATTTCCTAATTTAAGTGTGCCATCATCTACATTTAACATCACTTTACAAGATTTAGTTAATGAAAAATATTTGGAATTACCTATTAAAGATGAAAGAACAGGAGTAGATATTCCTTTGACAACAACCATTACAATTACAGTTGTTAGTGAAAATAATATATCAGTAAATTTTAATGATTAATAAGCCTTTAGTGCTTATTTTTTTTACTAATAAATGGTATAATTAAATATGAAAATAGGTGATAAATATGGATTTAACAAATTTAAATGATGTACAACAAAAAGCGGTTGAATGCACTGAAGGACCTATTTTAGTTATAGCTGGAGCTGGGTCGGGTAAAACAAAACTTTTGACTAATAAGGTGGCATATTTGATTAAAAATAAGGATGTGACACCTAGTCATGTTTTAGCTATTACATTTACAAATAAAGCTGCAAAGGAAATGAAGGATCGTATTTATAACTTAATTGGGGAAGAAGCTAAGTATATACAAATTTCAACTTTCCATTCTTTTGGCTATAAAATATTAAGAGAGAACTATGCTTTATGTCAATTGGAAAACAATTTTACTATTTTAGACGAAACAGATGTTTTAAGTTTAATAAAAAGAATTTTGAAACAATTAAATCTTGATGAGAAACATTATGTTCCTAAAATCATTAGAAGTAAAATTAGTAATGCTAAAAATGAAATGATTTCTTGTGAAGAATATAAAAAATATTGTCATACATCTTTTGATGAAACGGTATACAATATTTACAAAGAATATACTAAATTATTAAAAAACAGTAATGCGGTTGATTTTGATGATTTGTTATTATTACCTATATCTTTATTCAAATCTAATTCTGATGTTTTGACATTTTATCAAGAAAAGTATCGTTATATTTTGATTGACGAATATCAAGATACAAATACGGTTCAATATGTTTTAACTAATTTAATAGCAGCAAAGTATAAAAACATTTGCGTTGTTGGTGATATTGATCAATCTATATATGCATTTAGAGGTGCTAATTATCAAAATATTTTAAATTTTGAACAGGATTTTCCTAAGGTTAAGACTTTTGTTTTAGAAGAAAATTATCGTTCAACAAAAAATATTTTATCTTTAGCGAATAGTTTAATTAAAAACAACAAGTCTCGTAAAGAAAAAAACTTATGGACATCTCGTGAAGATGGTATAAAGCCAATCTATTCCCGATTAGAAACGGAAAGAGATGAAGCAGCATATATAGTTTCAAAGATTGAAGAGTTTATTTATCAAGGTGTACCTTTAGATGAAATAGCAGTTTTATATCGAACTAATGCTCAATCAAGAATGATAGAGGAATATTTTTTATCTAAAAATATACCTTATCAAGTTGTAGGCTCTTTTGCTTTTTATAATCGTAAAGAAATAAAAGATCTAGTTAGTTATTTAAAATTAATTCATAATGAAAAAGATGATTCGAGCTTATTGAGGTGTATTAATACTCCGAGAAGAGGAATTGGCGATAAAACCATAGAAACTTTGGAATTTAAGAGTTCTTTAGAAAACAAAAGCATCTTTGAAGTAATTGATAGTGGTAAAGAGTTAAAATTTAAAGAAATGATATTAGATTTTAAAGAAAAATCAACAACTAGTAGTTTGACTGAATTAGTAGATTATATTTTAGATAAAAGTGGTTTAAAAGAATCTTTGGAATTAGAAAAAACAATTGAATCTTCGATTCGACTAGAAAACTTAGAAGAGTTTAAATCTATTACTTTAGCTTTTGATGAAAAAGCTGAAAATATTACCTTAGATGAATTTTTAATGGAAATAAGTTTAGTTAGTAATACAGATCAAGCTGATAGTATTTATGGTAAAGTTTCTTTAATGACAATTCATTCAGCTAAAGGATTAGAATTTGAAGCTGTTATAATAGCAGGTGTAGAAGAGGGTCTAATTCCCCATACTTCATTTGGTTTTGTTGCTTCATCATTTGAAGCGGATTTAGAAGAAGAAAGAAGACTTTTTTATGTTGCAATTACAAGAGCTAAAAAGTATTTAGTCATGACAAGCGTGAAAATGAGAATGCTTTTTGGGCAAAGAAAAGAAAAAGAAGAAAGTTCTTTTATTGAAGAGATTGATGAGAATTTATTTGAAAGAATAGGTTCCAAAAAAAAGACAAATTATCAGGATATGTATTATGAAGATGAATTTATTGAATATAAAGTTGGTGATTTAATAAAACACAAAGATTTTGGAGAAGGAATTATTGTAGGGATGGATAACAATATTTTAACAATTTCTTTTCCCTATCCATTTTCAATAAAGAAAATTTTGAAAAATCATATTGGAATAACTAAAATAAGTAAATAACAAATAGAAATAAGGTGATTATATGGATTATAAAAAAAGAAGAATAGAAATAATTTCATTAATTGAAAAGTATAATTATGAATATTATACTTTAGCTCAACCTTCTGTGTCGGATCAAGAATATGATCGATTAATGTTAGAATTGTTGAAAATTGAAGAAAAGCATCCTGAATTAATCGATGAGAATAGTCCTTCACAAAGAGTTGGGGGAAAAATTTTAAAAGAATTTGAGAAAGTAGTTCATCAAAAACCTCTTTTAAGTTTGAGTAATGTTTTTAATAAAGAGGAAGTTATTTCTTTTGTTGAAAAAACAGGCAATATAAACCAAGAGATTGTTTGTGAATTAAAAATTGATGGACTATCCGTTTCTATAATTTATAAAAATGGTAAATTAGAGAAAGCTGCAACTAGAGGAGACGGAATTATTGGTGAAGATATAACTGTAAATGTTAAAACAATTAAATCAATCCCTTTATTTTTAAAAGATAATATTGATCTTGAAGTTCGTGGGGAAATATATATGAGTAAAAAGGTTCTTCAAGAAATAAATGAATTAAGGATTTCTGAGGGTAAAGAAGTGCTGAAAAATACTCGTAATGCTGCTGCTGGAAGTGTTAGAAATCTAGATTCAAAAATTACATTACAAAGAAAATTGGATTCATTCATTTATCAAATTGTCGAACCGGAAAAATATAAATTAAAAACTCATTACGAAGCTTTAGAATATTTAAAAGAAATGGGTTTCAAAGTAAATCCTAATATAAAGAATTTAAATAATATTGAAGATATTATTAATTTCATTGAAGAATGGACTAAAAAGAGAGATTCATTACCATATGATATTGATGGTATTGTTTTAAAAGTAAATAGTTTTGAAGTGCAAAACTATTTAGGTTTCACATCAAAATATCCAAGATGGGCTACCGCTTATAAGTTTCCAGCTCAAGAAGTAACAACTAAACTAAAAGATATAATTTTCACAGTGGGAAGAACTGGTCAAATTACTCCCAATGCTATTTTAGAACCCGTTCTAGTTCAAGGCTCAATAATTAGCAAGGCAACACTACATAATGAAAAATATGTTATTGACAAAGAAATTATGGTTGGTGATATTGTTAGCATTAGAAAAGCTGGAGATGTTATTCCAGAAGTAGTTGAAGTAAAAAAAGAAAGAAGAACAGGTAATGAAAAAAGTTTTTCTATGATTACTAAATGTCCTATCTGTTCAGCCTTTTTATCTAAAAAAGATAATGCGGCTGATTACTTCTGCTTAAATAGTAAATGTCCAGCTAGAGAGATTGAAGAAATTATTCATTTTGTTAGTAGAAAAGCAATGAATATCGAAGGCTTAGGAGAAAAAAACATTGAAGATTTATATAATTTTGGATATTTAAAAAATATTACGGATATTTATAAATTATTTAATTTAAAAAATGATATCATGGCTTTAGAAGGATATGGTGAAAAAAGTTTTAACAATATGGTTGAAGCTATTGAAAAAAGCAAACAAAATTCATTAGAAAAATTGCTTTTTGGATTAGGTATAAAACAAGTTGGCGAACAAACATCTAAATTCTTAGCTCGTAAATATTTAAATTTAGATATTATAATGAAGTTAACCTTTGACGAATTAATCGCTAATAAAGATATAGGATCTGTTATTGCAGAAAATATAATTGCTTATTTTTCTGACAAAAAGAACATTGACTTTATTGAAGAATTAAGAAATAATCAAATAAATTTTAAATATTTAGGTAGTATTAACCAAGATGATCAATTTATGAATTATAATTTTGTTTTAACTGGTTCATTATCAAGGCCAAGAAATGATTATCAGAACATATTAGAAAAAAAAGGTGCCAAAGTTACAGAAAGTATTTCTAAGAATACAAACGTTGTCATTGTTGGCGAAAATCCTGGTTCAAAATATGAAAAAGCCATCCAATTAGGAATTGAAATTTGGAATGAAAATGATTTTTGGGAAAATATAAAAAAATAAGACTAAAAGGCAGTCTTATTTTTTCTTACTCTAATAACGGATTCTAGTCTAGTAGCTCTTAGAATTTGATTATCTAATGAACCATAGGATATATCTAGTTCTAATAAATTGCCATTATTAAAAACAATTGTAGTCAAGTTGTTTTTTTTATGGTAATTTTCAATGTTCTTAAGTGATATCCATTGGCATTCATATAGTCTTGGTGAGCTAGTAGGGAAAAAAATAATTTCCCTAGATTCTTCAATAATAATTGGAGCTTTATGGGAAATGCCAATTAATTTTTTCGTTCCACAAGCTCTCCCCTTATAACTGCTTCCAAAAAAAGCACAACTATTTTCTACAATTTGCATTGGTGTCTGTTGAACAATAAAATCATTATCTTTTTCCATGATTTTTGAGCAATAATTGTCAATTGGAATTATTGCCAATGTTTCATTTGATATTTCATAAGTTTTCATTTTATCACCTCCTTAATAAATATTTTTTCTTTTTTTGGATACTACTCCTTTATTTTATAATATTTATTATTAATAATTTGTCGTTTTTTTAGAAAAATCATTTCTCATTTGTTAAAAAAAAAAACTTATAGTATAATCATAGTGGAGTGTGTGAAATGAAAATAGTTAAAAATTTAAAATGGCTAGTTATATTTTTTGTTATAGCTTTTATAATTTTTGGTTTATGGTTATGTAAAGAATTATTTATTAATAGTGATGGACCAATGTATGGAAATAGAATCAATACAATAAAAGATATTGATTTTTCTAAACAAGCTCAGACGGAAGTATATGAATTTATTAAATCACAATCAGGAGTAGTTAATACAAAAGTAATAGAACATGGGCCTATTATTAATGTTATTATATACGTAGAAGCAGATACTACAGCAATGGAAGCAAAAAACATAGCAGAAAAATCATTAGAAAAATTTCCGGAAAACATTTTGAAAAATTACGATCTAGGTTTTTTAATTAATATAGAATCAGAACAAAAAATCGAAGGATATCCTATTAATGGTAGTAAAAGTAAAAACAGTTTGAAAATAGTTTGGTAGTGGGTGAATAAATGAAAAATCAAAAAAATAGAAAATTTTTAATAATTCCTGCTTTTTTTCTTGTTATATTAACAAGCATAATCTTATATTTTATATATAATCCTTTAAGTCGTAATGATGTTTCTTTAAATGTTTTTGAAGAACGCTGGTTATCAGCTAATAAAAATAAAGTTGTGAATGTATATTTGCCAGTTGATATTCCTTTAGCAACTAAAGATGGTAAAGGAATAAGCTTTGATTTTATTACATATTTAGAAGAAAAAACTGGATTAGAATTTAATAAGAACTCATATATAAATAAAAATGAAATTTCTAAAGATGAAAATAATTTTATTTTATTAGATACAAATGAAAAAACATCAAATCAACAATTACTTTTTTTTACTGATAATTTTGTTGTTTTGAGCAAAGAAAACGTTGGATTAAAAAAGGTTTCTTCATTAACTGGTAAAGTTGGAGTCTTAGATTCTGACTACAATTTAATTAAAAATTATATTTTATCAGATAGTTTAATTTTAAATCAATATAGTAAAAGTGAAGATATGACTTTAGCTTTTGACAGTAACGAAATTCAGTATTTAATAGTATCAAAAGTTTTATATCTAGATCAAATAATTGAAAAGAATTATAGCGTTGTCAATGTTTTAAATGATTTATCTCGTAAATATGTTTTTTCTTTAGGAAAAAACGATAAAGATTTTAATAGTATTATTAATAAAATTTATCAAAAATGGCAAACAGAACAGTTAGTTACATCATATAACAAAGAATTATTTAACTTGTATGCGATGATAAAACAAATTGATGATAAAACAAAAACAGATTTTATTAGCAAAAGATACGTTTATGGTTATCTAGAAACAAATCCGTATGATAGTTTTAATAAAAATAAATTATCTGGAATTTCTGGAGAATATTTAAATAATTTTATGGATTTTTCCAAAGTTGAGTTTAGTTTTAAAGGTTATAAAGATTATAAAGAATTAAATGAAGCACTTTTATCTGGCGAAGTTGATTTTGCTTTTAATTACTATGATTTTAAAAAGGTTAATGGTAAAAAGACAAATGATATTGCTTATAGTGATTATTACATTTTAACTAAAAAGAATAATGTTGTTATAGATACACTGAAATCATTAAAAAAAGAAGCATACATAATTACAGGGACAAAATTAGCAGCAGAAATAAAGAACAATAGTAATTTTATTATTAAAGAAGTTAAAAAGCCTGAAGAATTAGCTAATAAAGAAATAATTGTTATCGATAATAATACATATATTTATTATAAAGAAAAATTGTTTAACGAATATTTTATTGCATATTCTGGAAAATTAAATGAAAACTATAATTATATAGTTAATAATAAAGAAAGTAATGGATTGTTTTTCAATATATTTAACTACTATATTTCTAATGTTAGTAATGAAAAATATAGATATAATGGTATTAATAATTTAGCTGATAAGAGAATTGAATTTGATTTATCTTTTCTTTGGTTATATG
>CAYWQQ010000003.1:0-35558 GCA_964461005.1 uncultured Muribaculaceae bacterium | reverse complement strand
CTTTTCTTATTTCGATAATATTCCCTAAATACAATTTCTTATTATAAACAGAGAACCCCAATAAATCAACATTAATCTTTTCTTTTACTAGGTTTTCTTTGTCTATATAAATATCTAATCCTTTTAAGGAAATAATTTGATCGATAGAATCTAGGCCTTCTAACTTGATCATAATGTGTTTTTTATGAGGCCTAGCTGATAGAATTTGATAAGATTTATCATTAATTGTTATCATTGTTCCAATTTTAAAGTTTTCTATTTGATAATCAGTTAATATCTTCATTTCACCTTTTATACCATGAGTTGAAGTATATTTACCTAATTTAATTAATTCCATTATTTCACCTCTTATTAATTTCATAGAGAATAATACTAGTAGCAATTGCTACATTCAAAGATTCACAACCTTTATTCATTTTGATATAAATAAAGTCATTACATGATTCTTGAAAATCAATATTTATTCCTGAACCTTCATTTCCCATAATAAGTGCAAATTTATCTGGGAATTGATATTTAGAAATATCCGTTCCATTATTTAGATTAGTACCAATTAAATAATGAGTTTCTTTTAAAACTGGTAATATATTATAAAGATTATCAGTAATTATATTCAAATTAAAGAATATTCCTTGGGTTGATCTAATTACTTTAGGATGATATAAATCAACTGAATCATCACTTATTATTATTGTATCAATATTAAATGCTGAAGCACTTCTCAAAATTGTACCTAAATTACCTGGATCTTGTATTCTATCAAGAATTAATACTTTATTACCTATATTATTTAATTTACTTTTTTCACACAAACCAATAATTGTTGGAATTGATGATAATTCTGTAATGTGTTCCATTACTTTTTCCGAAACTATTGTCTTAGGAACTTCTTGATTAAAATCAGTGTTTGATAATAAATATACTTCTTTTAATATGCCAACCTTTAGAGCTTCTTCTACTAAATGAAAACCCTCTACTATAAAATTATTAGTTTCATCACGAAATTTTTTTGATTGTAATTTCTTTAGATTTTTTATTTTTTCATTAGTGATTGAAATAATTTCCATATTCTATACCTACTCTCTTAATTTTTTTCTTAACATTTTATAATTAGGACAATATTCTTCAACTTTATCCCAAAAATCAGATGAATGATTCGGTTGTAAAAAATGCATTAGTTCATGAATAATAACATAATCAATATATTTTTTTTCATATTTTATTAGATTTAAATTTAAAGTTATATTATTGTTTTTTCGATTACAAACTCCCCAACGTGTTACCATTTTTCTTATTTTTAAATTAGGAAAAGGAATATTTTCATTAATACTATTATATACTTCTTCTAATCTCTTTTGAAAAATGTTTTGAGCTATTTTTTTTAATTCTTTTTCATAATTATTATGACTATTTATATACAGTTTATTGTTACTCACTTCTGCTTTTTTTAAATTAGAAATTGCTATGACATCTATTTCTTTACCTAAAAAATAATTTTCTTTACTATTTAAATTTCTTAGTAAGAATTTATTATTTTTTTCAATAAAATCATAGATGCTTTTTTCCGAAACAAATCTAGAGCAAGTAATAATTATCTGTTCATTTCTTACTTTTAAATACATGTTTTTAATTTTTTTTCTTATTATAATCACTTCATAAGAAGTATTATTTAATATATAATTCATAATTTCACCATAACTATTATATCATGTTTAAATATATAAAAAGAATAAAAAACTTTTTGTTTTTTATTCTAAATTTACAATAATCATTCCCAAATTATAGGGATTGACTTGATAATTAACGACACTCCCATTATTTTTTAAACAGACTAATGCTGTATCTTTTATAATACCAGCACCTCTACCAGTAATAATAACTATTTTATTATTTTTCAATAAAATATTGTCTTTAATAAAATCATTTATTAATATTACAGCATAATCTCGATCGACACCATGTAAGTCTAAAGTTGGACAATGTTTTAAAAATATATCATCATAATGTTTTTTCATAAACTTTTAAGACTTCATCAAGAGGAAAAACAGAATTTCTTCCTCCCATTCTTGTTACTGATAAAGCTCCTGTAATGTTGGAAATTCGTAATGCTTTTTCTAAGTCATAATTTGCTGCTAAACAATAAGTAAATGCACCATGAAATATATCACCAGCACCTGTTGTATCTACTGGTGTTACTGTAATACTAGGCATTAATTTAATAGCATTTTCTTTGACATATAAACAACCTTTTGATTCTAGTGTTATTATAATGTTGTTTTTAAAATCATTACTCATTATTTCATAAATTTTTGTTATTGATTCAGGATGATTAAAATCTATTTTTATTTTAGTATAATCTTCTGCAAAAACTTTAGAACATACTAAATAATTAACTTTTTTTCCTAAAATTATATTTGCTTCTTTCAAACTGCCAGCATCAAGAATTGATATTGCCTTTGGATTAGCTTCTAAAGCTTCAATTGTAGCTTCTAATTCTTGTCCATCAGCTAAAATGATGTCTGCTGAAATATTACATTTCTTTTTTAATTTCATATCTTTTTCACGATGAGCTATAACAGTACGACTACCATTTTGCTTATTTACAATAATAAACGATAAAGTTGTTTCATCACCTTCATCTAATTCAATATAATCAGTATTAACTGCGACATCTTTAAATTCTTTAATTATTCTTTCAGCATACACATCTTTACCTAAACAACCCACAAAAGTTGTATCTAATCCCCATTTACCTAGTAAATATGCGGCATTAGCGGCAGGTCCTCCACCACATTCAACTTTTTCACTGACACGATTTTTAGTATTTTCAATAGGAAAACCATCATATGGAATTGTAATATCATATGAAGCGTGACCAATACATAAAATCTTCATTTGTTCACCAACCCTTTTATTCTTAATAATAATGTTTATTATATATATTTTAACAATATAAGTCTTTCTTATTATAGTATAAATATGTATATATAGTTCCACCTATGATAATTATAGCACAAATTATAATTCCGAGTATATTTAATGAATGATTACTAATATTTTCAAAGAAGCTATTAATTGGTGAAAAATATTTTAAAAAATCTAATTTATCTACCGTATTAGATATAACACCTACTAAATATGTTCCAAAAAAGAAAGAAAGTGCTAAGACAATTGATTTACTATCGTCTCTTAATATTACTGAAAAAACGAAACCAATCATCCAATATGCTAAAATTAGAATTAAATTAAATATGTTAACAATTAGTATTGTTTTAATACTTTTCACTTCATTTAAAAATAATGCACAAATAATTGAAGAGATTAATACCATTGTTATGACTAATAATATCATCATTAATGAAGACACTATTTTTGCTGTAACAATTTGAGATCTTTTAACTGGTTTAGAATATAAATATTCAATTGATTTATCCCCTTCTTCTTTTGAAATTGATTTTGTTCCCAAAATCATTGCATATATTGCTAATCCTATAATAACAAATTGAAATACATAACAAAAATATTCTAAAAAGACACTAAAATCTGGCATTTCATTTAAACCAAATGATTCTAATAATCCTTCTGGCATAAAACCAAGTTTAGAATTTATTAATTCAGAAAAACTAGATGAAACCATAGAAGGAAAAAAGGCTAAATATATAATTAATATAATTGATAATATACCACCCCAAATTAAAGCCCCTTTTAAATTTTTTCTGTTTTCTAATTTAATTAACATAACTCCACCTACTCTCCATAATATTCTAAAAAGTTGTCTTCTAAAGATAAAGGAACAATACTTATATCTAATATTTTAACAGCAGATAAAGCGGTTAATAATTTTGCTATTTCTCCCGTATATTTGAAAGATAATTTTTTATTTAAATATGTTTGATTAGAAATACCTTCTAAAGATAACGTTATTTTTTTTGACAATTTTAAAATGACTTTTTTGATATTTTGATGATTAATTTGATCGATTTTTTTGATATCAATTATTTTACCATTTCTAACTATTCCAACGCGATCACAATATTTTTCTACTTCTCTTAAATTATGACTTGATAAAAATATAGTTACACCTTGTTTTTGTCTACTTAATAGCTCAGCAAATAGTTTATTTTGAATTAATGGATCTAAACCATTAGTAGGTTCATCAAAGATTATCAATTGTGGGTTGAACATTAGCGCTTGAATAATAGCTACTTTCTTTTTATTACCATATGATAATTTATTAATTTTACGATTTTGATTTAAATCAAACAATTTACATAAACGATCGATTTCTACTTGTGTAACTTTTGCATAAAGTGATTTATTAAAATTAAATAAATCACTTACTTTCATATAATCATAATAACTTACTTCTGATGGAACATAACCAATATTTTTTTTGATAATATGGCTATCTTTTACTGAATCTAATCCAAAAACTTCAACTTTTCCAGAAGTGGGAAAAAGAAAATTTAATATAGTCCTAATAGTAGTTGATTTACCAGCACCATTTGGACCGATAAAACCAAATATTTCTCCTTTATTTACTGTTAAATTTATATTTTTAACACCAATAATATTTCCATAATATTTTGATAGATTTTCAATTCTAATTACTTCTTCTTTCATTATTATCTCCTTAATACCACTCTGGTAAGCTTTTAAAAGTCATTAATTCATTAGTTATAGGATGATAAAATTTTAATTCAGATGACCACAAATGAATTTGCACTTTATCTTGTTCAGGTCCATATCTTTGATCCCCAAAAATAGGATGATTGTTATTAGCTAATTGAACTCTTATTTGATGATGTCTACCTGTCAATAAATTAATTTCAACTGTACTGAAGTTAGTTTTCACATCATAATTTAAGACTTTATATTCTAAAATTGCTTCTTGTCCTTCTTTGGTATTAATTATTTTCGAACTAAATGTAATCGGATCTTTAATTAAATAGTCAATTAATTTTCCTTCAGGTTTATCAAAATGATTATATGTTAAAGCTAAATATTTTTTTTCTATTTTTCTATTTCGTACTTGTTCACTCAATCTTCCCGCTGCTTTAGAAGTTTTAGCAAAAACCATAACTCCACCTACGGGGCGATCTAAGCGATGAACTAAACCTAAATAGACATTTCCTGGTTTATTATATTTATTTTTAATATAGTCCTTTAATTCAGTTAATAAATCAATATCTCCACTTTCATCAGATTGAACGGGAATATTTGGTTTTTTAACTACAACTAAAAGATGATTATCTTCATATAAAATTTCTTTCATTTTTTTGTTTCCCATCGTGCATATATACCACAAGGTAAAATTAAGTTTTCTGAACTTAATAAACCAATTTCATCACTACTTATAATACCAGAATGTTGATTGTTTATTAAAAGTAATAATATATTTTCTAAAACTGTTTTAGATATACCAGTTGTGTATGAATTTATAATAAAGAATAAAGGATCTTCACTTAATATTTGTGAGCATAAATTTACTAAAGTAAATAAATGGTCTTCTAATTTCCATAATTCTTTATTAGAACCTCTTCCAAAAGAAGGAGGGTCCATAATGATAGCATCATACTTATTTCCTCTTCTGATTTCTCTTTGCACAAATTTTTGTACATCATCAACAATATATCTAACTTTATTTTCATCTAAATGAGATGATTTAACATTCTCTTTAGCCCATTCTACAATGCCTTTTGAAGAATCGACGTGAGTTACTTCTGCGCCTGCAGAAAGACAGGCTATAGTAGCACCTCCTGTATATGCAAATAAATTTAAAACTTTAATTGGTCTCTTTGATTGCTTTATTTTATCAATCATATAATCCCAATTTATTGCTTGTTCAGGAAACACACCAGTATGTTTAAAACCCATTAATTTTACATTAAATACTAAATTATTATATTTTACTTCCCAACGATCAGCTATTTTTTTAGTAGTTTCCCATTGACCACCACCTAAACTAGAGCGATGATAAATAGCATCATATTTTTCACAATTAAAAGAATCATCTTCCCAAATGATTTGAGGATCTGGTCTTCTTAAAATATAATTACCCCATAATTCAATCTTTTCTCCACGTGAAGTTTTAATTAATTTATATTCTTTCCATTTATCTGCAATTAACATGATATCATCTCTTTCTACTCTTAAAATATGTATTAATATCAAAAATAATACCAATAGTTAAACAAAATAATCCAACTAATAAATTAATGATTGATATTAGCAATGCTGTATTTTGATCAAAATTAAATATTTTTGAAAAAATTAAATTAAACCCTAATAATAATATCGTAATATAAACTAATATTATAGCTGGTAAATATTTATCCTTTTTCTTTTTTTCGGTTTCTTTCATTCCTAATAATATTGTAAATCCTATTACTATTAAACATACTATTAATGATAAAAATATAATTGTATTCATTTTTTCCTCCTAAAATAATCCCTTAATTTTATTATTACTATCAATATCTATTTTTTCAGCCATTGGCACCTTTGGTAATCCTGGCATCGTCATTATGTTTTTTGTTAAAGCAACGACAAATCCGGCTCCACTGTTAAGTTTAATTTTATTAATTGTTAATACAAAATCTTTTGGACAGCCAATTAGTGTTTTGTCATCTGAAAAAGAATATTGTGTTTTAGCTATACAAATAGGTAAATTATTAAAACCTGTTTTTATTAATTGATCTAATTCTTTTTTGGCTTCTTTACTGTAAACAACATCTTTAGCGCCATATATTTCTTTAGCAATCTTATCTATTTTTTTATCTAGCGGTAAAGAATCTGAATATAATGGTCGAAAATTTGATTTAGAAATCATTTGTATGACTTTTCTAGCTAAAGAAAGACCACCTTTACTACCATGACTAAATGTATCATTTAATTCAATCTCCATTTTTAAATCATGACATTTATTAATTAAATAGTCTATTTCCGAATTATAATCACTGGCAAATTTATTTAATGCAATTACAATAGGTATTTTATATTTTTTAAGATTTTGATAATGTTTTTGTAAATTACAAAACCCTTTTTCTAATGCTTCAATATTTTCTTTGTTTAATTCTTTCTCATTTATTCCACCATGAAGTTTTAATGCCCTGACAGTAGCTACTAAGACCACTAAATTTGGCTTTAAATTACCAACACGGCACTTTATATCAAAAAACTTTTCAGCTCCTAAATCAGCTCCAAAACCGGCTTCAGTGACAACATAATCACTTAGCTTTAAAGCAGTTCTGGTTGCAATTAAACTATTACAACCATGGGCAATGTTTGCAAAAGGGCCACCATGAATAATAGCGGGGTTATGTTCTAAAGTTTGTACTAAATTTGGTTTAATAGCATCTTTTAACAATAATGTAATCGAACCACTTATTTTTAAATCTTTTACTGTTATTCTTTTTTTAGATTTAGTGTAACCAACAGTAATATTCTCTATTCTTTTTTTTAAATCCATTAAATCATTTGATAAACATAAAATTGCCATTAATTCTGAAGCTACTGTAATATCAAATGAAGTATTTCTATTTTTATCATCATCATAGTTAGTAGTCACTTTTCTTAATGAACGATCATTTAAATCAAAAACACGATTGAAACATATCGTATCAGGATCTATTTTTAATTCGTTACCAAAATAGATATGATTATCTAAACAAGCTGCTATTAAATTATTGGCAGCTGTTAATGCATGAATATCACCAGTAAAATGTAGATTTATATCTGCCATTGGCACAATTTGAGAATATCCACCACCACAAGCTCCTCCTTTTATTCCAAAGCAAGGTCCCAAAGATGGTTCTCTTAAACATAAAATTGTTTTTTTACCTATTTTATTTAATGAGTCAGCTAATCCAATACTGGTAGTTGTTTTGCCTTCACCTGCTGCTGTTGGATTGATAGATGTTACTAATATTAAATTTCCTTGTTTATTTGATTTAATGTTTTCAAAATTTATTTTAGCCTTATCTTCACCATAACATATATAATCTTTATTATTTAATTTAAGTTTTTTTGCGATTTTATTTATTTTTTTAATTGGACATGAAGAAGCAATTTCAATATCACTTAACATTTGTCTTCATCTCTCTTTCTAAATAGGAATGTATACAGCCGCAATATTTTTGACGATATAGTTTTAATTCTCTAGCTATATTTTGTCCTTCTCTATAACCTTCTCTAAAATCATAATATACAAATTTGATATTATACTTTTTTGATAAATTTTCACAAATTTTTTTAATTAATTCGTGGTTTTGATAAGGACTTACTAATAGTGTCGTTGAGAATGCCAAAAAATTGTTTTCAACGGCAAATTTAACAGTTGCTTCTAATCTTATTTCATAACACATTTGACAACGATCTGTTTCTTTATAATTTAACCATTTCTCTTCTTGATAATCTAAATCATAGTGGACTTTTAAATCAACTAATTTTGAATATTCTTCAACTGTATTTTTTCTCTGTTCATATTCTTCAAAAGGATGAATATTGGGATTATAAAAAAAGCCTTCAACATCATATTTATTATTTTTTAATACTTTTAATGGATATGTTGCACATGGAGCACAACACATATGTAATAGCGTTTTCAAATATATCACCTCTTATATTTTAGCATAAAAAATAAAAACTAACTAGATACTAGTTAGTTTTAAATGATATATTTATTTCATTATTTTTGCTGCAAATTTTTCAATTTTATCAGCTATAGTTGAAACAAACGGTATTTTGAAATATTCATTATTATAAGCTTTAACAGAAGCAATAATAACTACTACTCCAATGGCAATATTTGCTACTAATGCAATTGTAGTTACAACTGATAAACCTGTTGCTGCTCCAGTAAAATAATTCCATGGATTAGCTGTAATTGAACTTAAGATAATGTTATAAACAATTACATTTAAAATTAAAGCAACAATTGCAACGATTAATTGAATAACAATTGATTGTGCTGCACTTTTTTTAACTAAACCGCTTTTTTTCTCCATCAATAAAACAACTACTGGTACTACCCAAGCAAAATAACATACTACAGGAACAAAAGCTAATATTCCTCCTCCTATGTATGCAACTATTGCCATAATGTTTGCATTCATATCTCCTATTGAAGATTTTTCAATATTTTTACCCATTTATTTTCTCCTTTCATTTTCTTTAATTATAGCATAAAGTTTTATAAAGTAAAATAATTATTTTAAATCGAAAAACATTTCAATAAAAAAAGATAAAATTTATCTTTTTATCTTTTGAATTCCTTTATATATATTATGCTTTAAATTGATTGCAATAATAAATGCTAAGTCATATGGATTCTTGATTTCTTCAATTTCTTCCTCAGGGAAAGTTTCTTTAATATAATCATTATTTTTTAATTCGATATTTTTAAATAAGCTCTCTATTAATTCGTGATATGTTTCAATTCCAACATCGTTAGTAATTCTTGCTACATTAAAATATAATTCTGATTTTTCAGTTTTTAAATGTTTATAATTATTTACATCTGAGTTTGATTCATATATTGCTAAAATTAAATCCATATATAAATCAGTTTTTTTATCAAAAATATTTAATCCAATTTTATTTAATATTTCCATTGTTTCAAAATATGTTTTTTCTTCGGGTTTGATTTCTTTACCAGCTATATAATTTTGATATCTTTCTTGTTGTATTTGCTCATATTCATTTTGTTTGGGTATAAAATATTCATAAATTTCTAGTATTTCTTCTTTATAAAATCTATCTATAATTTTTGTTGAATTATTTACAGTCATATTTTTACCTCCGTTTTTAGCCAGTAATAAAAATTATATGATAACTATAATTTTTTGTCAAGAAAAAAAGTATAAAGATGATCTTTATACTTCTAACATAACGGTAATAATCATTGGTTTACATTCGGTTTCTTTATATAAATATTTACCAATTTCATCACGAATTAAGTTTCTAATTTTATTATATTCAATATAATTATTACTATTGTTTTTCTCGATAATATTTTTTGATAAACTTTGAATTTCATTGATTAATTGTGAATTATCTTTTACATATACAAACCCTCTTGTTAATACTTCGGGTCCTGCTAATATATTTTTAGTTTTTTTATCTACAGTTGTACTAATAATAACAATACCATTATCACTAAGCATTTCTCTGTCTTTTAAAACTAACTCGCCTATATCTCCAACACTATTTCCATCAATTAATATATCTTCAATAGATAACTTGTTTAATGTTTGTTCTAATTTCCCATTATTTATTTCTGCTATTTCACCATTTGTTCTCAAAATAATTGTTTTATCATCATAACCAAGTTTTTTGGCAATATTTGCATTAGCAACTTGATAACGATAATCTCCAATTACTGGAAAATAGTATTTAGGATTTATCAAATCAAGCATTAGCATTAAATCTTCAGCTGAAGCATGATGTTGCAAATACCTTTTAGGTGATAAATATATCATATCTGAACCTATTCTTGCTATTGTATCTGAAATGTTTGCAAATAATCTTTCCATTCCATCTTCTATTGGTTCTAAAAACACTACAGTATCACTATCTTTTAGTTTTATGAATTTATCATAACCATTAATAATTCTTCTTAGTGATGTAAATGGTTTTTCTTTTTCACTTGATATCAAAATAACTACATTTTCATCTTGAATATTATTTAATGATCCAATTTTATTTTTATCAAATTTTAAATATTTCATATCTATTAAATCATTAATCATATTTTGTAATCGTTTACCCATTATAACTATCTTACGATCAGTTAAACTTAATTCACGAAATAGCTCTTCTACTCGATACATATTTGCCGAAACAATATTAAAAATTAATCGTTCTGGTTTCTTTCTTAATGCATCTTTTACCAAAGATGATAAACGATGATTTGGTGAAGTAAATCCTTTTTTTTCTGCATAAAGTGATTCACTTAACAAACATAGAACACCTTGTTTTCCAATATATGCCAATTTTCCTATATCAGTTTTATAATTTCCATTCATAGCTGGATCAAATACAAAGTTACCAGTATAAAAAATTGCTCCATCAGTGGTATTTAAGACATAACCAACAGTATCTGGCATAGAATGTGTTAAACGTATTGGAAAAACACTATTAGTTCCAAAATCAATTTTTGAATGAATATTTATTTCAATTAAATTTGGTGCTTTTACCTTTTCTTCATCTAAAATATTTTTAATAATATCAATTGTAAACTTTGGTGCATAAATGGGGATTAATGGATTATCTGCCAATATATGTGGCAATGCTCCAATATTCTCATCATGACCATGAGTTATAAAAATTCCTCTTACTCTTTGATTGTTTTCTTTTACATAATTATAATCAGGAACTATGTAATCAATTCCAAATAATTTTTCTTCAGCATATTTTAAACCCGCATCAAAAATAAAAATATCTTGATCAACTTCAATTACATACATATTTTTACCAATTTCGTTTAATCCACCTAAAGCAAAAATTTTAATTTTACTCATTTTTTTCTCCTTTCTTAAAATACAGTTATTTCATTATATCATAATATATTTGATTTGTAACAAAAAAGAAGCAAAGCTTCTAATTGTAATTTTCATATATTGATAATAAATTACGATAAAAACCAGGTTCCACCATATCAATAATGTTTATTGATATTTCTAATGCTTTTTTATATTCACCTTTGCTAAAGTAAATCTCTGCTTTATTTAATATTTCTTCTACTTTTTGTTTTGAACTCTTATAACGATTACCATATACAATTGCCATTTCTGCTAGAACGGTTGTTTTAACCGTTTCTTTAGTATTATTATATAATTTTAAAACTAAATCACGTGCTGTATCAACTCTTGTATTTAATATATCAATATTAATTGGTTTTTTATCTAATTCTTTTTCTACTTCTTTTATAGCTGCTATTACGTCTTTCAATTCAATATAATATGAATTAGGTATAACTGGTAATTTATATGAGCGAATTAATTTTTTTGCTTGTGATAAAAATTCTTTGATATCAAGCAACTGTTCTTTTGCTCTTTTTTCATCGTTTTTCATACTTCCTAATGAAGAAATAATACTTTCCACTCTTTCTTCAATTCCAATTAGAGCTAAAGAAAGATTTTCAATTTCTTTAAACAACTTAGAATATGGAAAAACCTTAGTTTTAGTAGTGTCAATTAATGATGTATAATCTTCTGAAACTTTATTAAAATCTTCTTTTAATTCATTAACATAATTTAAATCTTTTTCAGATAAAGTATATTTTGATTTTAACAAATCCAATCCCTCATAAAAATCTTCTAACAATCTATTTACCCTTTTTAATTTTTCTTTAAAAGAAAAATTAATATCTTCAAAATTCTTTTTAGATTGTTTTTCTTCTTCAAAATTATTGAACAAATTATCAAAATACTCAACAAAAGTTTTTATATCAAGTAAAACATTTTCTAAATTTAACACTTTAACATGATCTTTTATATCGCTTAATTTTTTATTTATCTCATCAATATTGTATTCAACATTTAAAAATCCTAATTGATAACCAGCATCTAATAAAGTCTTATATTTTTCTTTGATTTCTACAATTCTTTTTGGAATAATAATATTAATTGTTAATAGTATAGTAGGTATTTCTTCAATGATTACATCCATATGTTTTAACATTTCATCGACAGCTCTAACAATATAACTTATTTCATCATAATCATTTGATTCCATGGCTGTCTCAAAATCTTGAAATCTTCTTTCAATATTTTCAAATTGTAATTCTAATGGTTCGATAACTTCTCCAAAAGTATCTTTTGAAGAAACAAATTTTTGTAATAAATCTCGATATTTTGTTTTTAAATCTATCAATATTTGTCGATTCTTTTCTTCACTTAAAGTTATTTCTTGGACTTCTTCTAATATATGATTAATTCTACTATTAGTTTCAGACAATTTCATTTCTATAGTTGAGAATTTTTTAGATAAATCTCGATACTTTTTACCTTCTAATAAGAAATCCGCTTCTAATAATAAATCATTTATTTTAACTATTTCATTATTTTTAATTAAATCAAATCTATCTTGCCAGCCTTGTACTCTGTTTTCTATTGTTTCATTTTTTGCAAGTAGTTCTACTTTTGATAATTCAGTAATAATTGGTGCACCAATCACTATATTTTTTTCTAATTCATATTGTGATATTTTATTTTTGTAAGTATTTGTTCTAACATATTGAATAATGTTTAAAATAGCAATAATAAATATTACAGAAATAAGATAATAAGTAATTAATTCAAAAGAAATATCATTCATTGCTATCACTCCTACTATTCTAATAATAACAAAAAAACAGAATAAATACCACTATTTTTTTGTTTTTCTTGACTTATTTATATAGATAAAATATAATGTTTATGTTTACACGGAAGTAGTATATATTTAGGTTTATTACATGTATTCTTATTATGGTATTATAAGTAGTTAGTTACTACCTAATGAAAATATTGAAAGAATACACCCTGATAAATAGTAAATAGCTTTTTCTTTGTTAAACAATAACAAAGAAAGGAGGAAAATTATGTCAAGATATACTGGCTCTATATATAAGAGAGCACGTCATGTTGGTATTTCTATTTTAGAAAATGGGAAAGAACTTTTAAAAAGACCATATAAACCAGGACAACATGGTAGCGATAGAAAAAGAAAATTATCTGATTATGGTATTCAATTAAATGAAAAACAAAAAATCAGATTTACTTATGGGTTAAATGAAAGACAATTAAAAAAGACATTTGACTTAGCAGGAAAAATCAAAGGACAACATGGTGAAAACTTCTTAAAATTATTAGAAGCAAGATTAGATAATGTTGTATACCGTATGGGATTAGCATCTACAAGAGCTGCTGCTCGTCAAGTTGTTAATCATGGACATATTCTAGTTAATAACAGTAAAATTAACATCCCATCATATTCAGTTAAACCTGGAGATGTAATTAGCGTTAAGGAAAATTCTGCTGATCATAAAGCTATAAAAGAATCATTAGAAAAAGTTATTAAATTAGTTGAATATGTTACTTTTGATAAAACTAAATTAACTGGAACATTTGTTAGATATCCAGAAAGAAATGAATTAACTGCTGATATTAATGAATTATTAGTTGTAGAATTCTACAGTAAATAAGAGCTTTGCTCTTATTTTTTTGACATTTTTTGTGTTTTGTGTTATATTATTGAAGCACGCACAAAAAGTGAGTGCAGGAGGATAACACATAATGAGTCTAAAACAAATTCAGGAATTAGACAGAATCGTTAAAAAAGAACATAGAAATCTAAAACTTGAATTAAGAATATTAGAGATTAAAGAATTATTGTTAGATAAAATGAATAATTTCTTAAATATTGTAGCTGATACATATAAAGAAACTATTTCAAGATTTAGTGATAATCAAAAACTAGTTTTATCAAAAAGAAAATAATCTCTACTAATAAAAAAAGATGATATTATATCATCTTTTTTTGTGTTTAACTAAATAAAACTTTTTCTTTCCTCTTCTGATAATTGTATATTTATTATAAAGAGCTTTATCAATTGAAATGATATACTCCACATCAGTTATAATTTGATCATTTATAGCAATAGCGTTTGAAGTTACAAGCTCTCTAGCTTCTCTTTTAGATGTTGTTACATTTGATTTCACCAATAAATCAATTATATTTAATTCTTCTTCTATTTCTGAAGAAGGAACATCAGAAAAAGCTATTTCAATTTCTTTTTCACTAAGTTCGCAGATCTCACCAGTAAATAAACTATTGGTAATTTTTAAAACCTTTTTATATTCTTCTTCCCCATGTAAAAATATTACTATTTCTTTAGCTAATTCTTTTTGGGCAATTCTTTGTTCAGGATTTGTTAATACCTCTTTTTCTAATCTAATTATTTCTTCTTTTTCTAATAATGTTAACATTTTCAAGAAAGAAACAACCTCAGCATCAGATGTGTTTAAAAAATATTGATAGATTGCATATGCTGATGTCTTATTAATGTCTATCCATAATGTTTCAGTACCTGTTTTTCCAAATTTAGAGCCATCTGCTTTAACTAATAATGGTGAACTTAACCCAAGAGCCGGATTTTTATCTCCACATATTTTTCTAATTAATTCTAACCCGGCAGTAATATTGCCCCATTGCTCAGAACCACCAAATTGAATTCTACAATTATATTCTTTATATAAGTGTAAAAAATCGATGGATTGAATTAACATATATGAAAATTCTGTATATGATATACCATTTTCTATTCTAGATGCTACTGAATCTTTAGCTAACATATAATTTATACTAAAATGTTTCCCATAATCTCTTAAAAATTCAATTGTATTAATTTTAGAAATCCAATCATAATTATTAACTAATATGGTGCCATTATCACCAGAAAATTTTAAATATTTTTTTAATTGTTCTTTTAAACTTTCAGCATTTTCTAATGACTTTTCCAATGTTAATAATTGTCTTTCCGTTTTTTTACCACTTGGGTCACCAATTAAGCCTGTAGCTCCACCAACTAAAATAATAGGTTTATGACCATGCTTTTGCATTATTAGAGCCCTAATAATTTGAACTAAGTGACCAATATGTAAAGAGTCAGCTGTCGGATCAAATCCACAATAAAAAATTGATTTTTGATTATTTAATAAATCTTTAGCAATATCTTCATTACTAACATCCTTAATTAGTCCTCTAAATACTAATTCATCATATAAATTCATTTTGTCCTCCTATATAAAATAATTCGCCTTAGAAAGACGAAATATTTATAAATAAATTACTTATCTAATTTTTTTATAGCGTTTTTTGTTAATTCGTTAACTTTTTCTAAAACACTTTTGGCTGTTTTTTCTAAAACTGGAGTTCCTTTTTCTTTCGCCAATTTATATAATTCTTCAGCTTTTTGTCCTAATTTTTTTGCCTTTTCTTGAGCTATTTTAATTGCCTTCTCTTTATCTAAATCTGCTAATTCGTTTTTAATATCTTCAATTTTTTTATTAAAATTGTTTTTTAATTCATCTTTGTCTAATTCTTGAACATATTTTACTAATTCATCTAATTTATTTTTTACAACTTTTCTGTTTTCTTTACCACTCTTTGGTGCAAATAGCATTCCAATTGCTGCTCCAATTGCTGCTCCCAAAATAAATTTTCCACCATTTTTACTCATTTTCATCTTCCTCATCTTTCTTTTTTTTAAATATTTTTGAAATGAATGATCCAATACCATCTACTAATTTATCAGTAATTCCAGATAATTTATCAGTAGTTATATCAATAATATGAAAAACCCCATTTAATGATTTAACTTTTCCATCAACATCTTTTATAACTTCCTCAGTAATTTTCATAACTTTTATTAGTCTAATTACTAATAATATTAATACAAAAAGTAAAGCACTGCCTAATACATATAAAATTATTGGTAAGATTTGATTTAATAACATATCCATTATTCATCTTCACCTTCTTCTTTATACATTTTATCAACTAAATCATAAAAATTTTCTTCATCAGTGTTTTCTAATAATTCATCTATGTTTTTTAAACCTTTACTTACATCTTCTTTAGCTTTATCAACTCTACTTCCTAAATCTTTGTTTTCAGTAAAAAAGTCTATTTCTATTGGTTCTTCTTTAACAGTTATTTCTTCATCATCATTTTGATAAGTTGTTTCTGTTTCAATTTCAATTTCTACTTTTCTTTTTTCCTTAACTTTTTCAAAAATTTCATCAAGTTTTACTTCTTCATTTTTTTCTTGCTTTTTATATAAATCATCCAAAGTAATATTTGTTGTTTTTTCTGCTGGCGAAGTTTCATTTATTATTCCATAAACAGGAGAAATAATTGGAGATAATTTAAATTTCTTTTTCTCATTACTACGAGATACTATTGAATAATCTTTTTTTGATAGAGATGGTTTGGTAACAATTGTTTTTTCTTGAAAATCCTCATCAAAAAAAACTGGAAATTTAAAAGTTGGCTCTGATTTATATATTTCTTTTTCAGTTAATTCTTTAACTTCATTTTTTTCAACTTTATCAACAATTTCATCTTTAATTGGCTTCTCATAAGAAGTTAATACTTCTCTCTCTTCTTTATCATCATTTTCGTCATCATAAAACATATTTTTTAATTTATCAAACAACTTCATATTTTCCTCCTATTGAATATCTAAACTTTCTTCATTATTCGTTTCTTTTATAATTAATGACTCATCAATTTTTTCTTCATATTTATCATACTCTTTTATATAATTAATAAAGTTTGACTTTTTAGCAGCATTCTCAAATAACTTAAATTTTTCCGTCTTATAAGTAATTTCTTCTTTACTATTTATTGTTTCTATAATTGTATTATTATAATCTAAACTATTTAATAAATAACAAGCATTTATTATAGCTGAATTAAGGTTTTCTTTACTTACAAAACTAAAAACTTGTGCATAATTGTAATATATTTCTAAAAAATAATTATTACTATTTTTATTAATTAAAATATATCCTTTTTTATCATTATATATAAATTCTTTATAATAATATGATTTTTTTGTTTCAGGATAAATAATGTCTTTGTTATATTTATAAGATATAACATCAATATAAAAATAGTATTTTTCACTTTTAGTGGTTAATATTTCATTAAATTCTTGATTATCAATTACCATCATACCTCGAGGTGCATAATATTTATAACCTCTTGATATTTGATTTTTTAAAAATATTTTTTTATTTAAAACACTATCAATTATACTATTAATATTTTTATTACTAATCTGTTTAATATTACAACCAGTAAACATTACTAAGCAAATAAATAGTAGCATAAATATTTTTTTCATTTAGCACACCTACTCTGATTTGATTATATCATAATATAAAATAGAGATAAAGATTAAAGTATAAAGTTTTATGACAAAGAAGCATCAATTTTATAAATTGAATTGCCTTTGCTTAAAAACTTTGTTTCATATTCTGTTTGTATATTATCTTCAGGAATATTTTCTTCTGAATATTGGTTTGTTTTACAATTGAATTTATATTTTTGATATTGACTCAATGAATATTCATACAAACTATAATTATCGGTTTTTTGGATTATTTTAGTTGGTTCTTTTAAGATTGACAGATATTTTTCTATAAATATATCACTTGTTAAACGACGACTCATATGTTTATCTTTGGGCCAAGGATCAGAAAAATTTAAAAATATGCAATCAATTTCTTTTGAAAAAATGTTATCTATTTCTAAAGCATCAATTAAAATTAATTTTAAATTTGGCAAATCTGCTATTTCAATTTTTTTTAAAGCTCTAACCATTACTTTTGTAAACTTTTCAATACCTATATAATTTATATGGGGATTTTTTTTAGCACTATCTAATATGAAATTACCTAAACCAATACCTATTTCTAAATATATTGGTTGCTTATTAGTAAATACTTCTTGCCATTTCCCCTTATATAAAGTTGCTTCTTTTATTATATATTTCGATTGATTTAATATTTCATCACTATTTTTTATATTTCTTAATCTCATGTTTTCTCCTATTAAAAAAATATACTTGCGTATATTTATTTAGTTTCTTTAGTTTCTGTTTCTTCTACTTTTTTACCTTTATAAAATCCACATTTTGGACAAACACGATGTGATCTAATTTCTGCTCCACAATTAGGACATTTACTTGTACCATTTGCTTCTATTTTATAATGAGTACGACGCATTCTTTTTCTTGTTTTACTAACTTTTCTTTTAGGAACTGCCATTTCTATTCTCCTCTCTATAACGATCTAGTTGTCAGTTTATTTAAAACTCTATACAATATTTTGCCATATTATTTAATTAATATCAATAGGAAATGTTATTTTTATCTTTTTTTGATACTTTTTATTGGATTTGTTATAATAAAAACAGGATGTGATTAACATGAAAAGCATTGGTATAGTCGCCGAATATAATCCTTTCCATAATGGACATCTTTATCAATTAAAAAAGATAAAGGAAATGTTCCCAAATGATATAGTAATTATTGTGTTAAGTGGACATTTTATGCAAAGAGGAGAAACTTCTATTATTAATAAATGGGATAAGACTAATTTAGCTTTATTATATGGCGCAGATCTGGTTATTGAATTACCATTCCCTTTTGCTACTCAATCTGCTGATTTTTTTGCCAAAGGAGCTTTAAAAATTTTAAACAGTATTAAAATAGATACTTTGATTTTTGGTAGTGAATCAAACGACTTGAATTTATTAAAAGAAACAGCTGAAAATATATTGGAAAATAATCGGAAAATCAAAACCTATTTAGATGAAGGTTTAAATTATCCAAGTGCTATTTCTAAATCATTATCTATTACGAGCAATCCTAATGATATTTTAGGTATTACTTATATAAAAGAAATAATTAAAAATAAATACAATATTACTCCTGTTAGTATATTAAGAACTAATGATTATCATGGAAAAACAAAATATAAAGATATGATTAGTGCCAGTTATATTAGAGAAAACTATCAATCAAAGAATATTTATAAATATTTACCTAAAGAATCTTTTCAATTGTTAAAAGAAAATGTTTCTTTGATAGAAAATTATTTTCCCTATTTGAAATATCAAATTATATTAAATTTGGATTGTTTAAATATTTTTCAGAGTGTCGATGAAGGAATAGAAAATAGAATTATAAAATATATTTTTGAAGTTAATTCTGTAAAAGAATTAATTGAAAAAATTAAATGCAAGAGATATACATATAATAGAATACAAAGAATGTTAACCCATATTCTTTGTGGTTTTACAAAAAAAGATGCTGAAGAAATGCAAGATATAAGATATATTAGAATTTTAGGTTTTAACAAATCTGGGCAGAAACACTTGAATAAAATCAAAAAAGAAATAGAAATACCAATTATTACCAATCTGTCAAAAATAAAAAACTCAATGATTGACTTAGAATTAAAATCTACAAAAATTTATTCTTTAATTTTTAATAAAAAATATCAAGATTTATTGATAAAAAGAGAATATAGTAATTTACCATTAAAAAGAGATTAATCATATTAATCTCTTTTTATTATTTAAAATATTGATATGTTTTTACGTGTCCCTTATTTGCTTCTTGTTGTTTGATATATCCATGAAACTCTTTTAAAGTATCATAAAGATTTTTGATATATTTGTTATTTAATTCAAAACTATTTAAAAATTCAGGATATGTTTCAATAAAATTTTCGATTGCTAATAATCTTGAATTTGTTTCTTCATATTTTATATCATTAAATTGATCCATAACTTTACATATTTTTTCCATATATCTAATTAAATCCCATTTTAGATTATGAAAGTATATAAAATCTTTTTCTGAAATACATACTTTATCTTTTTCTGAAATGCAGATTTCTAATTTACTTAACAAATCAAATATATATGTATTGCTAGGAATATTTATTGGTTCCAATCTAACAATGTTCATACCACAATATTCTCTTAAGAAATTTTTAATGTTTTTTGCTGCATCAAATTCTTGCTTAGAATATTGGAATAAAATGGGGTCGTATTCTGTTTCTGGTTTTTTTTGCCATAAATCAACATCATAATAATTATCATTTATTGTTTTCATTTTTTCTCCTTTGTTACTTTTAATTATTATAACAAAATAAAAAAAAAAGTAAATACTTTTACTTTTTTTTTTATATTTATTATTTACAAGAATATCCTTGTTCTTCTAATGATTCTTTAGCTGATTTATAATCACTTGATTTCCCTAATAATTTGTTTTCTTTGTTAGCTGCTATGATTTTTTTGAAATCAAAATTAACTGTTACTTCTAATCCTTTAGCAGTATCTTTGTTAGAAAAATTAATTCCTTCAGATTCTTTTAAATTAAAACTTTCTTTGAAAGATGTTTCTAACAAATTTACCATCATTGATTTATATGGTAAAACTTCTTTTGATAATTCTATATCCATTACTAACTTTCCAGTTGTAGCAAGTTTGTCTTTGAAATTAACACTAATATTTTGATTCATTTTAATGCCATTTTCAGACTTTTCCATTGTACATGTTAAAGTTTGTGTTGATCCTCCACATCCTGTTACTATAAATAATGTAACAAATAATATTGCCAAGCCTTTAATTTTTTTCATTTTTTTTACTCCTTCTTTCTATTTACCTTTTTAGTATATCACATATTATATAATTGTAAATACTTTTTTATATTTTAATTTGTTTATTACTAATGTCCTCTTGTTCCTCATGAAGAAACAATATTGTATCTTTTAAATGATTACATAAATGTAATATTAATAACTTAGCATTAATAATATCGATTTCTTCTGCACCAGAATGATTTCCATTTTCATAGCGACTTAAAACTATTTCTAATTTTTCAATTAAATTTAAAATTTGTTTTATATTATAAATTTTTGTCTCCAATTTGTTTATGCCTTCTGTTAAAATTTTAGGAACATTATAAATTTCTCTATTTTTATTTTCTAATCTTTTAATTTCATTGTCAAAAAATTTTTCCATAAAACCTCCCTATTTTAAAACTTCTATTCCCCCCATATATGGCCTTAAAACTTTAGGAATAGTTATTGTTTTATCCTCATTATAATTGTTTTCTAATAAGGCAATTAAACCTCTAGGAGTTGCTAAAACTGTGTTATTTAGTGTTGTTACATAATTTGTACCTTCTATATTTTTATATCTAATACTTAATCTTCGAGCTTGAGCATCACCTAATACTGAGCATGAGCCAACTTCAAAATATTTTTTTTGTCTGGGACTCCACGCTTCAATATCACAAGATTTAACCTTTAAATCTGCAAGATCTCCTGAACAACATTCTAAAGTACGAACTGGAATATCTAAACTTCTGAAAAATTCTACTGTATAATTCCACATTTTATCATACCAATCCATCGCTTCTTCTGGTTTGCACAAAACAACCATTTCTTGCTTCTCAAATTGATGAACACGATACAAGCCTCTTTCTTCTAAGCCATGGGCACCTTTTTCTTTTCTAAAACAAGGTGAATATGATGTTAAAGTTAATGGTAATTCATTTTCATTTATTATTTGATCTTTAAACTTTCCAATTAATGAATGCTCACTAGTGCCAATCAAATATAAATCCTCACCCTCTATTTTATACATCATTGCATCCATTTCTGCGAAAGACATAACTCCTGATACAACATCACTTCTAATCATAAAAGGTGGTATACAATATGTAAAACCTTTTTCTATCATAAAATCTCTGGCATAACTTAATAATGCAGAATGTAAGCGTGCTACATTACCTAATAAATAGTAAAAACCATTACCACTTGTTCTGCCCGCACTTTCTTTATCTAATCCTGAAAACATGTCACAGATTTCTGAATGATATGGTATTTCATAATCGGGAACTCTTGGTTCACCATATTTAACTAATTCAACATTTTCAGTATCGTTTTTTCCAATTGGTACACTTTCAGCAATAATATTAGGAATCATCATCATTTTTTCTTTTATTTGAGCAATAATTTCTAAATATTGTTTTTCAATATCTAATAATTTTTGATTTATTTCTAAAACTTCTTGTTTTTTACTTTCTGATAGTGTTGGATTTTCTTTAATAATAAGACCTATCTCACTACTAATTTTATTTCTTTCTTGACGTAAATTATCTCCTATAGCTTTTAACTCTCGACTTTTTTCATCTAATTCCTTAATTTCATCAACTAAATTTAATTTTTGATCTTGAAATTTTTTTCTAATATTTTCTTTTACTAACTCTGCATTATTTCTTATTAAATTAATATCTATCATTTTAATTCTCCTTTATTTTACTTGATATGGATTAGAAAGAGAACCATTTCCACTTTTCCATATAATATTTGGATCGATGCTGATCATTGGTCTTATTCTTAATGAAGTACTAATACTTTCTAAATTAATATCACCTGTACTTTTAACATACCAAACTTGATTGTCATTTTCTGCATTAGCATTTATTGTCGAATAGTTATATGTCTTTATTAAATAATTATCATTGCCACAATCCGTTATAAATGGACCTGTACAAAGTGAATCTGAACTAGTTAATAAATAATCACTAACTGTTAATAAGGAATATACTAATGGTAATGATTGTCCTGTAAATATTCCACCTACAGTTGTTTGATTAATACATTCTTGATTAATAAAATCAGCGGTAACAAGAGGAGAATTGTTTATTATCCCTCCCGTACACCAATTTATTTGTTTGACATAATTATTTTTGTTACGAATATACAAATCGTTATTATACCAAGCAATTAATATACTGTTTAATGTAGCTGGATTTGTCCATTTATTATCTGTAATATCAAAAACAGATAAAGTACCTAAAGCTCCATCTTCAATTGGTGATAAAGAACCGTTTTTTGTACCTTCATAAATCAAGCTGATTCCGTTATTATCTGCTTTTACTATTCGCCATAATAATGGTGTACTATCTGATAAAGATACTTGACCAAATTCAATCCAATTTTGTGGATTTGAACCAGTAAAATAGTTAAAATCATTTTTTGATTCATATGCTCCTAATGATCCAACATTAATTGCAAAGTGACTATTTAATTTAGATTCAGCTATATATTCTTCTTCATAAATATCAAGAGTTTTCTTCTTTAAAATATTTATTGAATTTTGGCGATACCACATAACTGATAATAACGCTACTACCAATAATAAGAAAAAAACTAATAATGAATAAACCAAACTTGATAAAACTATCCCTTTTTTATTCATAATCACACCTCTTATACTATTTTATTATAACATAACTATTTATTTTTTTTCCATAGATAAAACTGCTAAAAATGCTTCTTGAGGTATTTCAACACTACCAATTGTTTTCATTCTCTTTTTACCTTCTTTTTGTTTTTCTAACAATTTCTTCTTTCTAGTAATATCTCCACCATAACATTTAGCTAAAACATTCTTTCTCATGGCTTTTATATCAGCTCGAGCTATTGCTTTTGAACCTATTAATGCTTGTATTGGTACTTCAAACATTTGGCGAGGAATTATTTCTTTTAAATTTTCAACAATAATTTTTCCTTTTTCATAAGCAAATTGCCTGTGCACAATAGTAGCAAGAGCATCAACTGGTTCTTTATTAATTACTATTTCCATTTTAACTAAGTCTGATGATTTATAACCAATCAATTCATAATCGAAAGATGCATAACCTTTTGTAATTGATTTTAATTTATCAAAAAAATCATAAACTATTTCTGATAAAGGTAATTCATAATGAAGATTTACTCTAGTCTTATCAATATATTCTAAATTAATATAATTACCTCTTTTGTTTTGACATAATTCCATGACAGGTCCCACATACTCTAAAGGTAAAAATATATTTGTTTTAATATATGGTTCTTTAATTTCTTGAATTTTTTGACGATCTGGAAATTTGGAAGGACTTTGAATAGTAACAACTGTTTGATCAGTTAAAGTAACTTCATATACAACACTTGGACTAGTTGCTATTAAATTAATTTTAAATTCTCTTTCAATTCTCTCTTCAATTATTTCTAAATGTAGTAGTCCTAAAAAACCACATCTAAATCCAAAACCTAAAGAAACAGATGTTTCTGGTTCAAAAGATAATGATGAATCATTTAATTTTAACTTTTCTAAAGCATCTCTTAAATCTAAGTATTTATTAGAATCAATTGGATATATTCCACAAAAAACCATTGGTTTTAAAGGTTTATAGCCTGGAAAACTTTCTTTACAAGAATTATTTACACTAGTAACAGTGTCTCCAACATGAATATCTTCAATATTCTTTATACTTGCACCAAAAAAGCCAACACAACCAGCTTCTAAAGTTTTTACTTTTTCTTCTTGAGGGCGATAAACACCTAATTCAATAACTTCATATTCTTTTTTTGTTGAAAACATTTTTATTTTATCGCCAATATGTAAAGTTCCTTCTACCACTCTAATTAAAGCGATAACACCACGGTATGAATCAAAATAGCTATCAAAAACCAATGCTTTTAAAGAAGCATTTTTATCCCCTTGAGGTGCTGGAACTCTTTCAATAACTGCTTGTAATAAGTTTTCAATTCCTTCTCCAGTTTTACCACTAGTTAAAATTATTTCATCTTCGGAGTAACCTAAAACTTCTTTAATTTCTCTTTTGACTTTTTCGACATCTGCATTTGGCAAATCTATTTTGTTAATAACAGGGATAATAGTTAAATCATTTTCCATTGCTAAAAACACATTAGCTAAAGTTTGAGCTTCAATTCCTTGAGCAGCATCAACAACTAGAACAGCCCCTTCACAAGCTGCTAAACTACGTGACACTTCATATGTAAAGTCTACATGCCCCGGAGTATCAATTAAATGTAAATCGTAAATTTGATTTTTATATTTATAATTTAATAAAATAGCATTTAATTTAATTGTAATGCCTCTTTCTCTTTCGAGATCCATTTTATCAAGTATTTGTTCCTTCATATCTCTTTTTGCAACATTACCAGATAATTCAATAATTCTGTCTGCTATTGTACTTTTGCCGTGATCAATATGTGCAATTATACAAAAGTTTCTAATTTGTTTTGTTTCCATTATCTCACCTAAAAAAATTATAACATAAAATAATTGCTTTTTATTTATTTATTTGATAATATTAATTTGTTGAAGCATTGGAGGTGAAATAATGCCAAATATTAAAAGTGTTAAAAAGCGTGTTTTAACTAGCGAGAAAAAAAGAGTTTTAAATGCAGAATTAAAAGGTTCTATGAAATCAGCAATTAAAAAAGCTAAAACAACTCCTGAAAAAGAAAATATTAATATAGCTGTTAAAAAAATAGATAAAGCTGTTAAAAAAGGATTAATTAAAAAAAATAATGCAGCTCATAAAAAAGCAAAATTAATGAAAAAATAATTTTGCTTTTTTTATGATATAATAATCATGGTGATAATATGATAAAAAGATTAGTCTGGTTAATATTTATATTTTTAGGTTGTTATTATATATATGATAACAATCTGTTTAACTCTCAACAATTAGTTTTAGATTTAACTAAAACCAATAAGATTCAAGAAAAAAATAGTTATTATATAAAAGGTGAAAATTATTATTTTAAAGAAGTTAATGATTTTAATCCTAAAAATAAAAGCGATTTAATTAATATCTACTATACAGGTATTAATTCTGGGTGGGATAGTTTTATTTTTTATTGTGGTTACGAAAAATGTTTAGATGATGTTACAGAATTAAGTGAAAATCAAGAATTACTTTCTCATATAAATAGTTTTGTACACCCTTTTAATTCCTTCCAATCATTAACTACTTACTCATATCCACTTTTAAATAAAAAAGTAGAAATTAATGTCAATAAAATATATTCACCTGAAGAAATAGAAAAAATAAATACAGAGATTGATAGAATATCTCAAGAATTAAATATTAATTCAATCACTGATAAAGAAACTCAAATAAAAGCAATTCATGATTATATAATAAATAATACAGATTATGATTATAATAAAATAACTAATTTAAATGATCAAACATATCAATCAAATAAAGCTACAGGACTATTATTTGAACATTATGCTGTTTGTAGTGGCTATTCTGATACAATGGCTTTATTTCTAAATAAATTAGAGATACCAAATATCAAAGTAACAAGTGAAAGTCACGTCTGGAATTTAGTATTTATAAACAATAAGTGGCTACATTTAGATTTAACATGGGATGATCCTTATAAAGAAAATGGAACTGACCAATTAAATTATTTTTTCTTTTTAAAAAATTATAATGAATTAATAAAATGGGATACAAAAGAACACATTTTTGATCAAAAAATATATAAAGAAGGTACTAATTAATTAGCACCTTCTTTTATGTAATCAATTACAGCTGTAATTGTTTTATCAAAAAAATCAAAATTACTTTCAAACCATTTAATATGCATTTGATTATTAAACCAAGTATACTGTCTTTTAGCATAATGACGACTATTTTTTTTGATTAATATGATTGCTTCTTCTAATGTAATCTTCCCATCAAAATGGTTATACAATTCTTTATAGCCTATTCCTGCTAATAACGGTTTGCTTCTTATACCTTGATCATAAAAAGCTTTTACTTCATTAACCAAGCCATCTTTAATCATTTTATCTACACGATCATTAATAATTTTATATAAATGTTTGCGATCAGTAGTCAACCCAATAAATGTTGCATCATATAACAATTCATTACTAACTTTTTTTTGATATGAATCATTCATTAATAATAACAAAGTTCTTTCTAAACGATTTCGATTATTTAAATGGATATCAATTGTTTTATTATATGACAATATTTTTTCTTTGAGTTGTTTATTAGATAATTCACTTAAATCATATTGTTTTTCTAAATTTATAAATTCATAATTATATAACAATGCTTTTACATATAATCCCGTACCACCAACAATAATTACTGTCTTGTCTGTATTATCTAATATTTTTCTTCCATCTCTTTGAAAATCATAAACCGAATAAAAATCAGTTACATCTTTGATATCTAAAAGATGGTGTTTTATGTTTTCAAAATCAGTCACTTTTGCAGTTCCAATATTTAATCCTCGATAAACTTGCATACTATCGGCATTGATAATTTCACCTTGAAAATATTTTCCTAAAGCAATTGATAATTTTGTTTTGCCAACTCCAGTTGGACCTACAACAACTATTATTTTTTTCATTTTAACTCCTACATTACTCTTTTAAATAATTTTTCTAATTCATAACGAGAATATGATATTACAGTTGGCCTTCCATGAGGACAAGTGTATGGATTTTGACAAAATCTTAAGTCATTAATCAAATGTTCCATTTCTTTTATACTAATACTCTCATTAGCTTTTATAGCTAGCTTACAGCTCATTGTAATAGCAATCTTTTCGTTAAATTTTTCAATATTAAAATCTTTTTCTTTATATAAAATTAACTCACAAATTTTTTTAATAGCGGCCTCTTCATAATTTTGAGGCAACCATAAAGGATGAGAACGAAAAACCAAACTGTTTTTACCTAACTCTTCTAATTCAAAACCTAATTGTTTAATTAATTCAATGTTTTGTTTTAATAGTAAAAATTCATTATTAGGAAATTCTAAATTAATTGGAAATAGCAAATCAATTTGTTGCTTATTTGGATTACTTAATTCTTTTAAATAATACTCATAATTTATTCTTTCTTTAGCAGCATGTTGATCGATTAAATACATATTACTTTCATCTTGAAATATCAAATATGTTCCATGAACTACTCCAACTGGTTCCATATGAGGAACTTTTTTTTCCGGCTCCAACTCTTCTGCTTTTGATACAAATTCTGTTGTTTCTTCAGATATCATAAATAAATTTGATTCTATATATTTTTTAGTTGTATCAGTATCTATTATTATTTTTGATTCAAATTCAAAAGATTCATTATGATTGTTTTCAATTTTGGGTATTAAATTAGTAGCATTTAATTTATTTTTTATTTCTAATGATATTAATTCTTTTAAAGCTTCTTTTTTACTAAATTTAATATCCATCTTTGTCGGATGAATATTTACATCAATTAATCGTGGATCTACATTAATCTTTAAAACAATTATTGGATATTTGTCTTCAGGTTTAAAAGTATGATATGAATCATTAATAACCTTATTTAGTTCTAAATTTTTAATGATTCTATTATTAACAATAATATGAAAATGATTACGATTTGATTTAGTAATCTCCGGTTTAGATATATAACCAGAAATTTGATAATCATCATTTTGATTAGAAATGACTATCATATTTTTAGAAACATTTAAACCATATATTTCATTAATAACTTTTAACAAATTATTTGATCCATCGGTTTTAAAAATTTCTTTGTCATCATTTTTTAGAGAAAAAGATATTTCTGGATAAGATAAAGCAATTTTATTAATATATTCAATTGTATTAGCTAGTTCATAATATAATGTTCCTAAATGTTTTAAACGAGCTGGAGTGTTATAAAAAAGATTTTTAACTGTTATTTCTGTCCCTTGACGAGAATCACTAACTTTATTTTCAATCATTTTTCCAGCTTTCATGATAACTTTTGTACCAATTCCACCAGTACTAGTTTTTAATTCAACAGTACTTACTGATGCAATAGACGCTAAAGCTTCTCCTCTAAAGCCTAATGAAACGATATTAAATAAATCATCTTCTTTTGTTATTTTGCTTGTCGCATGAGGAAAGAAAGCTAATAAAGCATCTTCCTTTTCCATTCCTACACCATCATCAATAACTTTTATTTCTTTAATGCCGGATTCAATTAATTCTATTTTAATTTGTTTACTTTGTGCATCAATACTATTTTCTACTAATTCTTTAACAACCGAAACACATTTTTCAACTACTTCTCCAGCAGCAATCATATTAGCTAATTTTTCAGTTAATATTTTAATTTTTGTCATTATTTTCAACTCTTTTCTTAATATATATAATTAATTAGTACATTATCAATTGTTTTAACGTCATTATTAAAATTAAAATTTATAAATAATAAAACTAATACTATAATTATAAAAAGAATAAAAATTACTTTTCCCATATTCCACCTCTAGCTAATTATATCATTTATTTTAATTTATAAAAACAAAAAAACAAAGATATATCTTTGTTATATTTATGGTGTAGATTTTTTTTGAAAGTGCACAATTGTTGTGCAGTTAGTTTTGTAATAGTTTATAATATACTCCATGCAATTTATTTGTCATTTAAAGGAGGTATAATAATATGACAAAATATTGTCACCTATCTTATGAAGATAGAAAAAATATAGAAGATGGATTAAACAACAATAAATCTATTAATAAAATATCTATAGAATTAAATAAATCTCATTCTACTATTATTAGAGAAATTGATAGAAATAAAATTTATTATAAACCTAGTAATTGGAATAATTGTTATAACGATATAAATAAAGATTATTCATGCAATAAATTATCCAAGTCTCCTCATGTTTGTAATGGTTGTAAATCTAGAAGTGGTTGTAGAAAAGAAAGACTTACTTATTATGCTAGAAAAGCTGATGACTCTTATAAGGATTTAATCACTTCTTGTAGACAAGGTATTAACTTAACAAATGAAGAAATTTATAATATAAATCAGGTTATTACTCCACTAGTTAAAAAGGTCAAACTACTAATCATTTATTTATTAATCATCCTGATGTTTTAAATTTTAGTAAAAGTTCTTTTTATAGATATATAAGTAATGGTATATTTGAGTTTAACCCACTTGATTTTCCTAGAATTGTTAAATACAAGAAACGAAAAAATAATAAGCGTAGAACTAGACAAGAAAGATCAATACTAATTGGAAGAAAATATGATGATTTTGTTGAATATACAACTAAAAATCCTAATCTGAATATAGTTGAAATGGATACCGTTGAAGGTTTAATGTCAGATTCAAAATGCATTCTTACTCTTTTTTGGAGAAAATCTAATTTCATGCTTATGTTTTTGCTAGAAAATCAAACTACTGATGAAGTTACCAAAGTTTTTGACTATTTACAAAAAACATTATCAGAAGATGACTATAAAAAACTATTTCAAGTAATACTTACTGATAATGGTCATGAATTTTACGACGTTAATAATATTGAATTAAATCATACAACTGGTGAATATATATCACATCTATTTTTTTGTGATCCTTCTGCTTCATGGCAAAAAGGTGGCATTGAAAAAAATCATGAATTTATTAGATATATATTACCAAAAAAAACAACATTTAAAAATCTTACACAAAATAATTGTAATATTATTGCTAATCATATAAATAGTTTATGTAGAGAATCACTTAATAATAATTGTCCTTTTAAAGCTATGTTATTCTTATGTGATGAACATATTCTTAATACTTTAAATATGTATTATATTGAACCTGATGAAGTTCAATTAAATCGAAATTTAATAAAATAAAAAAAGATATTTATAACCAACAATTATAAATATCACTTTGACAAATAAATTGCCTATAATCCTATACAACAGAATTGTGCACTTTCTTTTAAAAATTGATGCATGTTCTGTCTTTTAGTCGTGGAACAAAAATTCCTTGACAGTTAATACTATATCATATTACTTATTTTTTGTTAAGTATTTTTAATTTTATTTTTAATTTTTTCTAATAAAAGTTATTAAAAAGTGCAGTTTCTATTGGAACTACACTTTTATAAACGATTCTATATACAATTGTGCACTTTACTTAAAACTTAACGTATGTTATACACTCGCTACTCGAAAAAAAAGACTATCCCCATGGGATGTCTTTTGGATTTATCCTTATATTTTCACTAATTTCAACTATTTTACCACTATTCATTTTTATCACTCTGTCTCCGATTAAAGCAATACCCGGATTATGAGTAACTACTATTAAAGTTGTTTTTAACTTATCGTTTGCTTCTACTAGTGAAGTTAGTACTTTCTTTCCAGTTTTTTCATCTAAAGCACCTGTCGGTTCGTCACAAAACATTACATTTGGTTTTTTAGCTAAAGCTCTGGCTATTGAAACTCTTTGTTGTTCGCCACCTGATAATTCATGCATATACTTTTTAGAGTGTTTTTTCAAACCAACAACATCAAGTATTTCATCAATATCTACTTTTACTTTACCTAAATTAGAACCTACCATGACATTTTCTCTAACGTTTAAATGTTCTAAAAGATTGTATGTTTGAAATATGAATCCTAATTTTTTTTTCCTAAACCTAGTCATTTTAAAATCACTATATTTGGAAATATCTTTTCCTTCATATTTTATATAACTATTTTTTCTTTTATCTATTTTATCTAAACCAGAAATTACATTAAGTAAAGTTGTTTTTCCGCCTCCACTTGGGCCTAGTATTACTACTATTTCACCTTTTTTTACACTTAAATCTATATCGTTTAAAGCTTTAGTTTCTATCTTAGATATTTTATATGTTTTATAAACATTTTTAAGTTCTATTAGATTTTCCATATTTCACCTACTCTCTTTTAAGGGCAATTGCTAAAGGTATTTTGTTTAAAACCTTTTTTGACATAGCAACTGCTATATAATATGCCGTTAATAAACCAATTAAACCCATGATTGCTAAACTTGGTTCTAAAGATATTGGAATAGTCATTTCCATATCTCCTGCTAAAACAGATACTATTTTTTCTAGCAACTTAATCATGGCTGGAATACTTAATAAATAAGAAATTATTATTATTGGAGTATAAATATTTAAAACAATTGAACTTATTTTTTTGTTTTTATATCCCATAACTTTCATTAAAGAAATTATTTTTTTGTTTTCTTCTACTACTATATTAGCAATTACAGCAATAATAACAAAAGCCATTATTGAAGCGAAGATAATAACTATATATATACTTGCATTTTTTGCTTCCATTGTTTTATTTATATTATCCTTCATATCTTTGAAATTTATAACTGTTGCTATTTTAGAAACTAGATTTTTATCAAGTTTTTCTAAATTAGAATACTTATTATCCTTTGATAACATTGATGAATAACTACTATTTTTTAAACCAATTTTTTTGCTGAAAGAGTTTCTGTCTACATACCCTATGACATTCATGAACTCTTCTGATATTCCTGCTACTTTATAAGTTATAGTTTTATTTTTATCTTCCTTATCTATTCCTAATACTAAAGTATCTCCTATTTCAATATTATATAAATTTTCTAGATTTTTATTAATTATAATATTGTCAGGATTACTTATTTTAGAAATTAGATTATCTTTTTTTGAATTTATTAGTTCAATATATTTACTATTATTATCTATAGCAGTAATATTTATATTCACTTTCTTTTCTAATTTCTTAGTTTTATTATCTTTTGAAACAACCTTATATATAGGTAAATTACCATTCAATATATAATCAGCATTACTATCTAACTGTTCTGTTTCAAGAGTATTTGTATAAATCATATAATCGTATTTCATTCCTTCAAATGATTTATCAATTATATTTTGCATTAAATTCATACCAATTAATGTAAGAACTATTAACATTCCTGTGAAGAATGATGTAAGTGCTACAATTAATAATTTAGATATTGAACGAAAAGCTAAACTATATTTAAATCTATATTTAAAAGGTAAGAAACTCGTTAATTTATTTGCTATTTTAGAAAAAATGTTTATTTTTAAATTGCTTCCTTCTCTTAGTAAATATAACGGTTTTTTTCTTAACATAAATATTGCTATAATATAACTAAGCACTGACAATAATAATGTTGGTAATAAAACACTATTTAATATATATTTCATGCTTATTTTAAAATCTGCCAATGGTAATACAAAGTAGCTTACATATAAGTTAGCTAATGGATTATTTAGCGTTGATCCTATTATGTAACCAAGTATTCCACCTATTATTGAACCTATTATAGGATATACTAAATAGCTAACTGCTATACTAAAAGGGCTATATCCTAAAGACTTTAGTACTCCTATTTGTAATTTTTCATCTTCTATTCTCTTTTTAGTAATAATTGCTATAACAAAAAGAGCTATGCCTAACAATACATATAAGAAATATTCCGCAAATAATCTATCTGTTTTAAATTCTAATTGAAGAGATGAAATTCTTCCAATTCTTGTAACTGTAAATGTATTTATTACTATATTTGAATCATCATATAGAATTTTCATTACATCTGTGCTTTTTGTTTTTTTCTTTTCTTTCATTACTTCTTCTAATTTAAATTTTCTTTCAACTTTACCATTATATAAAATTGAGAATGTTTTTTCTTCAATTCCACTTACTTTAGTAAAATTATCATTATTTATATAAATTACATTGTTTTTTTCTTCATCAAACATTAAAGCTGAGTAAGAAACAAGCGGATATATGTAGTCAGGAGCATATGTAAATCCTACTACTTTATATTTTGTTTCACCTATTGCATAATAGTCACCAATTTTAATTTTATGAATTTTAGCATATTTTGGTAACATTGTAATCTCATTATTTTTAGTTGGAAATCTTCCACTTACTAAATAAGCTTTATTTATGTTTTTATCTTTATTATAAGGAATTAGTTTTATATAAGTTTCTTCTTGTTTTAAAGTTTTGCTTCTATCTAATTCATAATCGAAATCATATTTTTCCTTTAATTCATTAATTTTTTTTGATTTTAAATAAATATTTGCTTCATTTTTTTGAAACAAATTATCTATCATATAATTAAAGCCTATATTAGCAAAAGGATTTGATTCTAATGTTTTTAAACAGTTAGTGTCTATAGCACACTTATAAGTATTCATCAAATTTTGTTCTTCTTCTGTTAAATTTGATAATTGATTGTTTAATAAGTACTCTAAATCTTCATTTGTTACTTCTTTAGAGTAATCTATATAATAATCAACACTTATATGCTCTACATTTTGTTCCTCAAGATAATTATAATATCTATCTTCCATTCTATCTAGCGCCGATTGCATTGCTACATATATACCAGTAGATAACATTACCATAAGTGCTATACCTAGCATTTGAATTTTTTTCTTTTTAAGCCCTTTTAAGGAATTTAAAAATAATAATTTCATTATGCCCACCTCAAATCTTTAGCACTTTTTACTTCTTTGTTTTTAATTATTTCAACTATTTTCCCACTATTCATTTTAATTATAGTATTAGCCATTAAGGCTATACTTGGATTATGGGTTACAATTATCATGGTAGTTTTATATTCTCTATTAATCTTTTGTAACAATGAAAGTACTTTTTTTCCAGTTTTTTCATCTAAAGCACCTGTCGGTTCATCACAAAATAGTACTTGCGGATTTTTTACCAAAGATCTTGCTATTGCAACCCTTTGCATTTGGCCACCTGATAATTGATATGGATACTTATTTTTTTGATCTGATAAGCTAACTGCATCTATTACTTCATCCATATTAAGTGGACTTTTTGATAATTCTTTACCTAATTCAATATTTTCTTTTATTGTTAAACTTGGAATCAAATTGTAACTTTGAAATATGAATCCTAGATAATCTCTTCTATAATCTGTTAATTCTGCTTCTGTCATTTTATCTAATCTTATATTATTAAAATATATTTTTCCTTTTGTTTGTTTATCTATTCCTGAAAGTAGATTAAGCATTGTGCTCTTACCACTACCGCTTGGTCCTAGTATTACTACTATTTCGCCTTTTTCTATTTCTAAATCTATATTGTTAAGTGCATTATAAAATGTATCATTAAGTTTATAAGTTTTATAAATGTTTTCTAATTTATATAAAATCATAATTACCTCCTTTTAAATTTATTATATTTTCTTTTAAATTATATCATAATATTTGTTATTTTAATTAAAAAAGCGGACATTTTTGTCCACTTAAATAACATTGTAGATTTTTTTTGAAAGTGCACAATTGTTGTGCAGTTAGTTTTGTAATAGTTT
>CAYWQQ010000002.1:0-44354 GCA_964461005.1 uncultured Muribaculaceae bacterium | reverse complement strand
AAAAACTTTCAGGAATGACAGGAACAGCAAAAACAGAAGAAGAAGAATTTAGAAATATATACAATATGTATGTTATTCAAATTCCAACAAATAAACCTGTAATTAGGGAAGATTTGCCTGATTTAATATATGCAAATAAGGAAGGCAAATTCAAAGCAATAGCAAATGTTATTAGTGAATTATATGAAAAAAAACAACCGGTTTTAGTTGGAACAATTGCGATAGAAACAAGTGAATTGTTAAGTGATCTTTTAAAAAAGAAAAAAATCCCTCATGAAGTTTTAAACGCTAAAAATCATGCCCGTGAAGCTGAAATTGTAGCGAACGCTGGTAAAAAAGGAGCAATAACAATTGCAACTAATATGGCCGGTCGTGGAACAGATATTAAATTAGATGAAGAATCAAGAAAATTAGGGGGTCTATTTGTTATAGGTACTGAACGACACGAATCAAGAAGAATTGATAATCAATTAAGAGGTCGTTCTGGTCGTCAAGGTGATCCTGGAAAATCACAATTTTTTGTTTCTTTAGAAGATGACATTATGGTCAAATTTGGAACAGATAGAATAAAAAGCTTATTGCAATCTTTAGGATTTGGTGGCGAACAAGCAATTAGAAGCAAATTATTTACAAATTCTATGGAATCAGCTCAAAAGAGAGTAGAAGGACATAACTTTGATATAAGAAAACAAGTGCTTCAATATGATGATGTTATGAATCGTCAAAGAGAAATAATATATGAAAAGAGAAACAATATTTTAGATGAGAAATCAATTCATACTGATATTTTGAATTCAATTATGAATAATATTGTTAATCTAATTGAAAGCCATTATTTTGAAAATCAAGAATTAAATAACATTAATTATAAAGAAAT
Organism: uncultured Muribaculaceae bacterium; assembly: GCA_964461005.1. GTDB lineage: Bacteria > Bacillota_I > Bacilli_A > RF39 > UBA660 > JAAZBI01. The sequence continues at coordinate 43,477 of CAYWQQ010000002.1, read as the reverse complement.
TTGTGAAGTAATTAATGAGACACTTTTAAGAAAAGAAAAAATCAGTGTTGAAAAAATTAAAAACAAAAAGAAAGAAGAAATAGTAGAAATTATATATTCAAGCGTTATTAATGAATATGAATCTAAAATCAAAGATGTTCCTGAAGAAATAATTAATAGTTTTGAAAAAGCTATAGCTTTAAACATTATTGATCGTTATTGGATGGAACACATTAATACAATGGATCATCTTAAAGAAGGAATAATTTTAAGACAATATGCTCAAGAGAATCCTTTAAGGGCTTATACTTCTGAAGGATTTGGATTATTTGAAAACATGTTAAACGAAATTGATCGTCAAACAGCAATGTATTTATTAAAAGCAGAAATAAGAAAAAATTTAGAAACAAAACCAGTTACTAAAATAAGTACTAATGAAGATAAAAACAAAGTAAAAAAACTACAACCAAGAAAAGTGACTAAAATAGGTAGAAACGATCCATGTCCATGTGGAAGTGGTAAAAAATATAAACAATGTTGTGGTAAATAGTGTTAAAACCCTTGCAAATAAAGGCTTTGCGAGGGTTTTTATAATTCAACAAAATGTGTAATTTTTATCAAAAAAAGCACTTTAGATACGTTTTAGATACGTTTTTTACTCATTTCAGCTTAAATAGTAATAAATATGTTATAATTAAAAGGGAAGTGATAATATATGAAAATATTAATAATATGTAGTAAAAAATTTTATTCAAAAATAGAAGAAGTAAAGAAGATTTTAGAAGAGAAAAATAATGAAGTGTTTTTGCCTAATTGTTATGATGATCCGACCGCAGAACAAAAGATGTGGGATTTAGGAAAAGAAGAACACCAAAAATTTAAAGCTAAAATGTATAAACAAAGCGAAGAAACAATTTCAAAGATGGATGCTGTATTGGTATTAAATTTAGATAAGGAAAAAGAAGGAGAAATATTTAAAAATTATATAGGTGGAGCAACATTCTTAGAAATGTATGATGCATTTAGATTAGGTAAAAAAATATATTTGTACAATGATATTCCAAACGGTATGCTATTTGATGAAATTGAAGGATTTGGCCCAATAATTATTAAAGGCGATTTAAATTTAATAAAATAAAATAGTTAAATATAAATAAAAAGCATTTTAAAAGATGCTTTTTTTGTGCTTTTTGACAGATATTAAAAGTCATGATATATTTTAATTAGCTAATAAAATCCTATGAGATTTATTGGCATAAAAAAAAGCTATCTTAGAAAGATAGCAATAGAAATGTGCCCGACCAAAAGCACAAAGCAAATAATATAGCAACGAATGATAAATGACTATATTACAATATCAGTTGATAATGTCAATAAAAAATTAAAAAATGAAACAAGTTTAGTTTCTTCTTCTGAATGTAACGGTTTGTTTAAAGATAACATTATAGAATGGCATTCAGATGATGGCGACGAATTTGATAAAGCAAGCGTATTATATCTTAAAAAAGAAAAGGATAGGTTTAGTATTAGTTTTAGAAAAAATAAGCCTGAACATGAAATTATATCACCCCTTACTTATTCAATTCGATTTAGAACTAGCGGAAGTAATTATCAAAATTATTATATATGTTTTATGAATATGTACCAAAAATTAAAACAATATAATTCTCAAATATCTATTGAAGAATGTTTTCCAACAAAAGTAAAAACACTAATAAGAAATAAGACAAAGTAATGATTTAATAAAGTTCTCACACAACAAATGATAAGACGTCATTAAAATCTGTATTTTACAGATTTTTTTATTTAATAGTTTTCTCTTTATTAAATATGATATAATTAAAAATAGATAGTAGCTTTGAGAAAGGTAAATTTATGAAAGATAGAATATTAGATATAAAAGAAAAAACAGATAATTTATGGAGGATACTTTGAAGTTGATCAAAAATTAAAACAAATAGATGAAATTAGTAAAAAAGTATCAGCAATAGATTTTTGGGATGACAAAACGTCAGCTCAAAAACAAATAACTATTTTAAACGACTTAAAAGAAGAAATAGAAGAATTAAAAGATCTAAAAATAAGAATAGATGATTATTTAGTTTTAGCATCGTCTGTTTCAGAAACTGAATTTGATGAACTTTTACAGGAAGAAATAGAAGAATTAGAAAACAAAATAAATTATATTAGCAATTTAAGTTTGTTATGCGAAGAAAATGATAATAAAGATGCCATTTTAGAAATTCATGCTGGAGCAGGTGGAACAGAAGCCTGTGATTGGGCTAATATGCTATATAGAATGTATATTCGCTGGTGTGAAAAAAACAATTATAAATGTGAAGAATTAGACATTCAAAAAGAAGACGTTGGAATAAAAAACGTTTTACTTGAAATAAAAGGTAAAAATGCCTATGGATACTTAAAAAGTGAAATAGGAGTTCATCGCTTGGTGAGAATATCTCCATTTGATTCTAATAAAAGAAGACATACTTCTTTCTCTTCGGTAAATGTATTACCTATTTTTGAAGCAACTGAAACGGAAATAAAAGAAAACGATTTAAAAATAGATGTATATAGAAGTGGTGGAGCTGGAGGCCAAAGCGTTAATACAACAGATAGTGCAGTAAGAATAACCCACTTGCCAACAGGTATAGTAGTAACTTGTCAAAATGAAAGAAGTCAATTAAAAAATAAAGAAAAAGCTTTACAAATTTTAATAAGTAAAATAAAACAAATGGAAGAAAATAAATTATTGGAAGAAAAAACCAATCTAAAAAGTAATCAAAATGCAATAAATTTTGGTTCGCAAATAAGGTCATATGTTATGTGCCCATACGTTATGGTAAAAGATCACAGAACAGATGAGGAAACAAGCAATATTGATAAAGTTTTAGATGGGGAAATAGAAATGTTTATTGATTCTTATTTGAAATGGAGGGTAAATAATGGATAATAAATTAGAAATTTTAAAAATTAATGAATCGATAAATAAAAGAAAAAAAATAAAAAGGTATATAGCTTTTATTTTTGGTTTATTTGTTTTAGCGGCAAGTTATAATCTTTTAATCTTACCTAATAATTTAGTTACTGGTGGAGTAAGTGGTATAGCCGTTCTAATAAAAAAATTTATTGATCCAGCTCTTTTTATCGCTCTTTCTAATATATTACTATTAATACTTTCTTTAATATTTCTAGGAAGAAAAAAGACTGCCGGTTCTATTTTGGGAATAATCTTATTTCCAATATTTGTTAAGTTAACTGAATCAATCGGTACTCTGATTGTGTTAGAAAATCAAGATGTATTATTATATGTTATAGTTGCAGCCTTCTTAATGGGAACTTCTTGTGGAATAATTATTAAAAATGGTTTTTCAACTGGTGGAAGTGATATAGTAGCTCAAATTTTTTCAAAAACAATAAAAATTTCAATTGGTAAAGGGACAATTATTTTCGATTCACTTGTCATTTTAGCTGGTGGTTTTGTTTTAGGACCTTTTAATATCATGTATGCATTGGTATATTTATATATTTATAGCATTATGGTCGATAAAGTAATTTTAGGAATTGCTGAGAATAAAGCATTTTATATAATTACCGAAAAAGATCAAGAAATAAAAGAATATATTTTAGATAATTTAAATCACGGCGTTACGATATTAAAAGCTAAGGGTGCTTATCGAGGCGGTAGTGAGAATGTATTGTTATGTGTTGTTCCTTCAAAGGACTATTTTCGTTTAAAAGAAGGAATAAAGAATATTGATGAAAAAGCTTTTTTTGTTGCAACTGATGCATATGAGGTAAAAGGAGGAGCTTAATATGAAAAAAATGACTGTTAAAGACTATTTAATCGTTACTATTACTTCATTTATTCAAGCTTTAGCCTTTAACACATCAGTTTATCCTTTGAAAATTGTAATTGGAGGAAGTAGTGGACTGTCTTTAATATTTAATAAATTTTTTGGAATTAATCCTTCTATTATTGTTTTTTTATGTTATGGAGGGGCAATAATTACTGGTTGGATTTTTTTAGGAAAAGACAAAATTAAAAAATCAATACTTGGTTCAATATTATACCCACTCTTCATTTATTTAACAGGACCAGTTAGCAATATGATTAGTAACTTATCTTTAACAACTAGTGAATATTTTTTAATTGTAATATTGGGAGCTGTGTTAAGCGGAATAGCATGTGGCATTGTTTATAAAATAGGTTGCTCAACTGGCGGAAGTGATATAGCTTCTTTAATAATTAACAAATATTTTGGAATGACAGTGGGTACATCAAATTTAATAATTAATAGTGTAATTGTTCTTTTAGGAGGCTCAATATTTGGTTTTGATAAAGTAATGTATGCTATTTTAACCTTATATGTTATTGGTATAGCTACTGATAAGATATTATTAGGTTCTTCATATAGTAAAATGTTTTATATTATGACAACAAAAATTGATGAGATAAGAGAATATATTTTAAATGTTTATAATATTCATATTACAGAATTAGAAGCAGTAGGAGGATATACTGGAAAAGAAAATAAGGTACTGATGTGTGTTGTTTCTAATAAAGACTATTTTAAAATTAAAGAAGGAATAAATTTAATCGATGAAAAATCATTTTTTATTGTAACTGATGCATACGAATTAGAATATCAATCAAAGAGTTTAAAAAAACAATAAATAATGATATACTCATATATAGTATAAAGAGGTGGAATAATGGAATTAATAAGTATTAAAGGCGTAAATAAAAGATATAGAAATGGTGTTACAGCTCTTTGTAATGTTAATTTAAGTATAAAAACAGGTGATTTTGTTTTTGTAATAGGAGCTTCTGGCTCAGGTAAATCAACTTTAATAAAACTTTTACATAGAGAAGAAAAAGCAGACAGTGGTAAAATAATTTTAGGCGGCTTAGATGTAGCTAAATTAAGAAATAGAAAAGTGTATAAATTAAGAAGAAAATTGGGAATAGTATTCCAAGACTATAAGTTATTGCCTAAACTAACTGTTTTTGAAAATGTTGCCTTTGCTTTAGAAATTTTTGGATTACCTAAAGATGAGGTTAGAAAAAAAACAATTAAAGCTATAGAATTAGTAGGCTTAAAAAACAAAGTAAAACAATTTCCCAATCAATTATCCGGAGGAGAACAACAAAGAGTAGCAATAGCTCGTGCAATAGTTAATGAACCAAAATTATTATTGTGTGATGAACCTACTGGTAATTTAGATCCAGAAATAAGTTTAGAAATTGTTAAAGTATTAGAAACTATTAATAAAAACGGTACAACAGTAATAATGGCAACTCATGACAGAGATATAGTTGATTCAATGAAAAAGAGAGTTATTGTTATCGAAGATGGAAAATTAGAAGGAGACTACATGGAAGGAACTTATAAAAATGAAATTGCTTAGAATGATAAGTCGTGATTTTAGAGATGCAGTAAAAAGTGTTTTTAGAAACATTAGTTTAAGTATAGCTTCTTTATCTTGCATAGTAATTACTTTGATTTTAGTAGCTTTATCAATCATAACTTCATATAATGTTAATAATTTTTCTCAAAATATAAAAAATGATTTCACAATAGTGGCTTTTTTGAATACCGCTATTGATCAAGAAGGAATAGCAGAAATTAAAAACAATATTATCAAAAACAAAAATATTGCTGAATATACTTTTCAAGGAAAAAAAGAAATAGCCGAGGAAATGATGAAATCATCTGAAGTATATAAGAACATTATGGAAGTTTGGTCAGAAGATGAAAATCCACTAAAAGATACTTTTGTTTTAAAGGTTAAAAACATTGATAAAATTACTAAAACTGCTAAGGAGATTGAAAAAATATCGGGTGTTTATAGTGTTAATTATGGTGAAGGCATAATTGAAAAATTTTTAAATATTTTTAAAATAATTGAAAAAGCTTTGATTGTAATAGTTGTTTTATTTGTATTAATTACAATGTTACTAATAACTAATACAATTAAATTGACTATTTTTGCTAGAAAAAGAGAAATTGAAATTATGAGATTAGTAGGGGCTTCCAATTTTAATATTGAATTGCCATTTATTTTTGAAGGGTTTATTTTAGGATTTTTTGGTTCTTTAGTACCTATCGCTTCAATTATTTATGGATACAATTATCTTTATAAAAATTTTGATGGTCAAATTTTTTCTCCATTTATTAAATTAATAGAGCCAAACCCATTTGTTTATACAATTGCTTTATTAATTCTGGCATTGGGAATTTTCGTAGGTATGATTAGCAGCTTTAGAGCTGTTAAAAAATATTTGAAAGTATAGAAAGGAAATATTATTATGAATGAAACACCATATTTTTTCCCTCAACAGCCGATAGAAAAACCACAAGAAGAATTGCCATCATATTCAAATTACTATAATCACAAGCCAAGAAAATCAGCTTGGCCAGTAATAATAATTTTATTGTTAATGGCTGGAGTAATTTTAGGAGTCTTGTGGCAAACGGGTTATTTTGAAAGAGAAGACAAAGAAGCTTTAAAAGTAGTTCAACAAGAAAAATTATGTAATGCGGCGATTACTTACGGAGAGAAATATTATAAAAAAGAAAAAGAAATTTCTGGCAAAGTAATATATTTTACAATTTCTAAATTAGTAGGTGAAGAATTAATTAGATTGCCTATATATAATTATTCTACAGATGAAGAATATCCTATTGATACATATTTAAGATTAGAAGTATTACCTTCTGGTGACTTTTCTTGTAGTGGTATTTTTGATACAAAAAAAGATGTTAAGAAACCTGTTATAATATTAAAAGGTTCTAATGAGATAATTATGTCTGTAGGAGGCAATATTACAGATCCGGGATATACTGCAACAGATGATAAAGATGGAGACATTTCAGCAAAAGTTGTCAGAAGTGGAACAATCAATAATCAAAAAGCAGGAACATATTATTTAAAATATCGCGTTCGAGATATCTCTGGCAACATTTCTGAAGAAGTGGTAAGAACATATATTATAAAATAAGCATTATAATGCTTATTTTTTATATTGCATCTAATAATTATAATTGTTATAATATGCTTTGTTTAAAAGGAGAAATTAATATGAAAGAAGTAGAATTGTTTTTAAACGAAAAATTGCTTGATCAGTCTGTTGTAGTAGCTGCAATTTCGGGTGGGCCAGATTCAATGGTTCTTTTAAATTTGCTTCTTTATTTTGCAAATAAAAATCAAGTTAAAATAGTATGTGCTCATGTTAATCACAATGTTAGAAAAGCTAGTTATAATGAAGCTAAAAAAATAGAAAAGTATTGTTTTAAAAACAATATTATTTTTGAAAAAATGATTATCGAAGAATATTCTGCTGATAATTTTCAAAGTGAAGCTAGAAATAAAAGATTTGATTTTTTTCAAAAAATTTGTAAAAAATACAATTCTAAATATCTTTTAACAGCACACCATGGTGATGATTTAATTGAGACAATTTTAATGAGAATAAATCGTGGATCTTCATTAAATGGATATGCCGGTTTTATAAAAGAAAAAAAACTCGATAACATAACAATATTGAAACCACTTATATCTTTAAGTAAAAAAGAAATTTTAGCTTTTGCTAAATCAAAAAAGCTTTGGTATGCTACTGATAAATCAAACAAATCAACAAAATATACAAGGAACAGATATAGAAAATATGTTCTTCCTTTTCTTAAAAAAGAAAATTCAGATGTCCACCTTAAATATTTAAAATTTAGTCAAATATTAACGGAAGTTAATGAATATATTGAAGAAAACGCACAACAACAAATAAAAAAGATTTATAAAGAAAAAAGAATAGATATTAAAAAATTATTAATGCAAAAAGAAATAATTCAACAAAGAATTATTGAAATGATTTTAGAAGATATTTATCATGAAAAATTAAATTTAATTAATGATCAACATATTTATCAAATTAAACAATTACTAATTTCTTCAAAACCAAATTTAACAATTGATTTGCCTGCCGATGTTGTAATAAAAAAAGAATATGAATTTTTAATAGTAGATAATATAAAAACAAACATAACAAAAAAATATAAACTAAAAATAAAACCATTAACAAAAATACCAAATGGTAAAATTATTAGAATATTAGCAACCAGTAGAGACGATAGCAATTATGTTTGTCGTTTAAATTCAAGTGAATTAGAATTACCTCTTATGATTAGAAATAGAAAAGAAGGAGACAAACTTTTAGTAAAGGGATTAAATGGTTCAAAAAAAATAAAAGATATTTTAATAGATTCTAAAATTTCTTCAGATGATAGAGATAATTGGCCCATTTTAGTTGATAAAAGTGATAAAATTTTATGGTTACCTGGGTTGAAAAAATCAAAATATAATAAATCAATTAAAGAAAAACATGATATAATATTAAAATATGAAGAAGAAGGAGAAAAAGCACATGAAAAAAGCAGTTAAAAGTAATTTTATTCCTTATATAATTTTTGGGATAATAGCAATTTTTATTCTAATTGGATTAGAATATGCAGATAAAAAAGTTAATGATTTGTCTTATGATCAATTTGAAAAAGCTCTAGTAAGAAATAAAATAAAAGAAATAGTTTTAGTACCTAAAGATCGTGCTAAAATATACGAAATTACAGGTAAATTAGCTGGATATAAAGAAAAAGAAACTTTTTATGTAAGAGTACCATATTCAGACGAAGTAATTAATAGAATTTTAAAAGCGCGTGAAGAAAACGGGTTTAAGATAACAACGGAAGCTGATCCTGAATCAAGTGCATTTCTATTATTTTTAGTTAATGTCTTACCAATTGTCTTACTTTTAGGTTTAGGATTTTTCTTTTTTACAAGACAAATGAATGGTGCTAATAAATCTTTGGATTTTGGTAAAAGTAAAGCTAAATTAAATGTTGATAAAGGTAAAATAACATTTCAAGATGTGGCTGGTTTAGAAGAAGAAAAAGAAGAAGTAAAAGAATTAATAGATTTTTTAAAAGAACCAAAAAGATTTCAAAGTTTGGGAGCAAGAATACCCAAAGGTGTTTTATTAGTAGGTCCTCCAGGAACTGGAAAAACTTTATTAGCAAAAGCAGTAGCTGGAGAAGCAAATGTACCATTTTTCTTTATTAGTGGTTCGGATTTTGTAGAATTATTTGTAGGAATAGGTGCAAGTAGAGTAAGAGATATGTTTAAACAAGCTAAACAAAGTGCTCCTTGCTTAATATTTATTGATGAAATCGATGCAGTTGGTCGTCAAAGAGGAACCGGATTAGGTGGTGGCCACGATGAACGTGAGCAAACATTAAATCAATTATTAACGGAGATGGATGGTTTTGGTGCAAATGAGGGTATTATAATTATTGCAGCAACTAACAGACCAGACGTTTTAGATCCTGCTTTATTAAGACCAGGAAGATTTGATCGTCAAGTAACAGTTAATTTACCAGATATTAAAGGTAGAGAAGAAATTCTTGAAGTTCACGCTAAAAACAAAATTTTAGTGCCAACTATAACATTAAATAATTTAGCAAGAAGAACAGTTGGATTTAGTGGTGCGGATTTAGAAAACTTATTAAATGAAGCAGCTCTTTTAGCAGTAAGAAGAAAGAAAAAATCAATTACAATGTCAGAAATTGATGAAGCTACAGATAGAGTTTTAATGGGACCTGCCAAAAAGAGTAAAAAATACACAGAAAAAGAAAAGAAATTAGTAGCATATCATGAAGCTGGGCATGTTGTTTTAGGATTAAAATTAAATGATGCTAACGATGTTCAAAAAGTAACAATTATTCCTAGAAGTTATGCTGGTGGTTATGCTATGATGGTGCCTAAAGAAGAAAGATATACAAGTACTAAAAATGAATTGCTTGAACAAATAATTGGTTTATTAGGTGGGAGAGTTTCAGAAGAATTAACTTTTGGAGAAATAACTACAGGAGCTCATAATGATTTTGAAAAAGCAACCAAAATAGCGAGAAGCATGGTTACTGAATATGGAATGAGTGATCTTGGTCCTATACAATTAGAACATCAACAAGAAGCTGCTTTTTTAGGAAGAGATTATAATAAAAGTAGGAATTTTTCTAATGAGGTAGCTCACGAAATAGATATTGAAATGAGAAAAATTATTACGGAATGTTATGAAAAAGCGACAAAAATATTAAAGGCAAATAAGAAATTATTAACTTTAATAGCAGACAATTTAGTTGAATATGAAACTTTAACAAAAGAAGATATTGAATATTTAGTGGATAATGGTAAAATGCCAGAAGAAGCTAGAAGTTAAAAAACTTGACTTTATACGGGTTAAGTGTTAATATAATGCGTGAAAAGAGGGCGGTTAATATGTATGATGATTTTATGGAAGAAGTTAAAGAAACGAAATTTTTAGTTTTTCAAAAAGAAAAAACAATTTTTTATGTTTTTGCAATTATTGAAGATTTAAAAGCAATCTATATTAGTGAAACAAATAATTTAAATGAATTTAAAAAAGAATTTTCAATTAAAGATGAAAATATATTGAATTCATATAAATACAAAAGTATAGACGAATTTAAATCGGAAGGATATTCTGTTCGTTTTGGTTATTCAAAAATGTATGATAAAAAACCATTTGACAATGGATTTGTACCAGTAGAAGAAGTGAAAAACCCATTTGAAAGTGAATTTTCAGAAAAAGGAAAAGTTCAAAACAATGAAATACTTATGTTTCCAGCTAAACCAGAAGCAGTAAAAAGAGAAAAAACCAAAAAAATAATCAAGAGAACATTAGCAACTATTGGAACTATAGCTGTATTAGCAGGAACTGCAGCAGGTATTACTAAATGTGTTAAAGATAAAGAAACAAAAGAAACATTTCCAACTAAACCTAGTGAAAGTTCAACTGAAATGACAACAATTCCAACAGAAACAAATGCTAAAATAACAGAAACAGAAGTTGTTATTCCTACTGACTTAATTGAAAGAATACCTGATCCAAGAATGGATGAATTAAAACTTCAGTATGAAGCAGGAGAATTAAGTTTTGATTTAAGTGATCCAGCAGTTTTAGCAGCTAAATTTCAAGAATTTTATAAAAATTTTGAAGGTTCTACAGTTTCTACAACAGAAGCTTTAGTATATTTTTTAGCAGCTAATGATATGAGAATTGAAGATTATGATTTTACTATAGTTGATCAATACATAAATAAAGTAAATATGGCTATATCACAATATGAAGGTGTAAATCCTGATTTTACTCAATTTATTGCAAGTAAAACAGATGCTGATTTCATTAATGCTATGGCAAAACCAATGTATGATTATAAGAATTCAGTTATTGAAGGACAATCAGATGAAGTAATAGCTTCAAAAGCAATAGAATATTTTGCAACAATAACATATGGAATTCAAACTTTACAACCAATCTATCCAAGTGCTGAAAAGCCAGAATATGTTTTATACTATAATCAATTAAGTCCAAGTCAAAAAGCAGTGCTAGCAAATTTATCAGCTCACTCATTAAATCAACCAGCAAATGACAAAAAACCAATGTTTAATATAGCTGATATTGTTCCTGCAATTCAATTACCTGGAATAAATAAAGATAATGTAACAATTCAATCAATTTTTGAATTCTATGGTGGACCACATAATATTCAACCAGGAGAAGATCAAACAACTGATACTGAATTAGGAGAGCAAGGTCTTTCTCATAGAGAAATGGAATCTTTCTCAAATGAATACTTAAATACTATTTATTGTAGTCAAGATATGGTAAGTAATATTGTTGAAGTAAATAAAACATTAAGTTAGAAGTGATAAAATCACTTCTTTTTTTGTAAATATAAGTAAACTTAATAAAATAAGTTTCTAAATTTTTCAAACGATGTTATAATATATTCATATAATAAAGGCGGTGATATAAATGAACAAAGCAATTAAACTAATAGTTGTTGATGACAAAAATGAAGAATTAGAATATGGTTCTTTCATTTATTTAGGTGGAGAAAAAATGCCTTCTTCAAGTCCTTTTGAATATTTACCCACTGTTGGAGGAAATACTTACCAAACAAATCCTATTGATATAACAAAAACTTTAGAAGAAAGACAAGCTGAAAAAGAAGCTGAAAGAGAATTAGAAAAGAAAAAGTTCTTAGATATGGGCTATGATTTACATTTTGTTACTTATAATACTGATGCAAAAACTTTTAGTGAAACCAAAGAAAAGTTTCCTAAATTTGCTAAACAAATGTATGAAGAATATTTTGGAAAAGAAGAAAAAGAAACTCAAAAAAATCCTATTCCATATCCGATTTATGAAAAAGAAAACATTTTTGATAGAATTAAAAACTTAAAGATTTTTTCTGGAATAAAAGAATTAGCAACAGAAATAGCAAAAAGCAGATAATATCTGTTTTTTTAATATGAGGTAAAAAATGATTATAAATAAAGAATGGGACAACATATTAAAAAATGAATATAGTAAGGAATATTTTTTAAACTTAACAAGCTTTATAGATAATGAATATTTAAACAAAGATATTTATCCTAAGAAAGAAAATATATTTAAAGCTTTTCACTTAACAAGTTTTAACAATATTAAAGTGGTAATTATTGGTCAGGATCCTTATCATGGAATAGATGAAGCAATTGGATTAGCTTTTTCTGTTAATAAAAATCAAAAAACACCTCCAAGTCTAAAAAATATTTTTAAAGAATTAGAAAGTGATTTGAAAATAGTAAGAACAAATTCGGATTTAGAAGATTGGGCAAAACAAGGGGTTTTACTATTAAATAATTGTTTAACAGTGGAAAGAGACAAACCTGCATCCCATCAAAATATGGGCTGGGAAATATTTGTTAATGAAGTAATTAGTCAAATAAATCAAAATAAAGAGCATGTGGTCTTTATTTTGTGGGGAAAAGCAGCAGCAGAAAAAGAAAAAATAATTGATCAAAATAGACATTATATTATAAAATCATCTCATCCATCACCTTTCTCCTATAAAAAAGGATTTGAAGGTAGTAAACCGTTTTCAAAAACTAATAATTATTTAGTCAATAATAATATAAAACCAATTAATTGGTGATAATTCAACAATTCGGTTGAAAAAAACATATATGTATGTTATTCTAAAAAAGTATTAAATGGCGGTTATGGTGAAGTGGTTAACACGCTAGATTGTGGCTCTAGTACTCGTGGGTTCGATTCCCACTAGTCGCCCCATTAAGAAAGTAGTCGAACCTTCCAATAGGATGGTTCTTTTTTTATTAAAAAGTTATATAATTAAAATAGAGGTGATATAATTTGAAAACATTAATTTTAAGTTTTAGTCCTAATAATATAGACAAGGAAAGTTTTGTGCCAAATGAAATAGGATTAACCTTTACTTGTGTTAAAGAATGTCAAAAAGAATTGAAAGTTTTAGATAATGAGTTTGAACATATATGTATTAATAAAAAGAATATACAAAAATGCTTGGCTTGTGGAGAAGGCGGATGGGGGACATGCTGGAGCAAGCATATTTGCTGTTTAAAAGATGAATTTAATGATATGTATTCATATATGTCGGAATTTGATAATTATGTTTTTATTACACCGGTTTATTTTTGGGAAATGAGCGAAAGCGCAAAAACGTTTTTTGACAGATTGAAACGATGCGATTCGTTTAATAATCATTCAAAAATAAAAAACAAAAAAATAATTTGCATTGCATGTGCGGGTGGAAGTGGAACAGGAACAGAAGAAACTCTAAAGTCTTTTGATATATTAAATTATTATTTACAAACTAAAATGGTCGGAAGGATCCCTATAACCAAAAAAAACTTTGAAACTCAGAAAGATTTAATAAATAAAGTAGTGAAAAATCTACATTAAAACAGATTGTTGATACTAATATATTGAGTGGAATAAAAGAGGTCAATATATTGATAACTCATTTTCATTCTGATCACATAGGAAGTTTGCCATCATTATTATTTTATGTTGAATTTTTTTATAGAATTAAACCAACAATAATATATCCCGAAAAAGAAAAAATGGAACAATTTTTAAAACTTTCAGGAAATCATCCAGAATGGTTTAACATTGTCAAACCAGATGAATTTAAAAATTATAGAATCGAAGCTGTACAGCAATTACATAGTGATTATATAAATGCATACGGATATATAATAGAGATAGCTGATAAAAAAATATATTATAGTGGAGATTCTAAAAATATAAATGAGAATGTTTTATATATGTTTATAAATGGACAAATAGATTATTTTTATCAAGATGTGTCGAGATATGAAACTTCAGCACACATGAATATTGAAGATTTAGCAAAGATAATTCCTGAAAACAGAAGAGAAGATATTAATTGTATGCATTTTGATGATAAAGAAACGCAAAGAGAAATATTGAAAAAAATTTTAAGGTATAATATTTAGACATAAAACGTTCTATTCTATAATAATAAAAAGCGCTTATAACAATTTTTGATGATTCGAAGTTCCTTAAATATTAAGTAAAGAAAAAAGGAGAAAAGCATGAAAAAAGAAGCTTTAGTAATAATTGATATTCAAAATGACACACCTAAAAATTATAAAGAAATAATAGATAATATTAATAGTGCTGTGGATTGGGCAGTTAAGAATAAAATTTATGTTATATATATAAGACATGAAAACTTATCAGAAGGAACAAAGGTTTTTAAAGCCAACACACGCGGTTCTGAATTGGCTTCAGATTTAAAAATAGAATCAAAAAATATTTTTACAAAATATAAAGGGAGTGCTTTAGAAAGTGAAGGTTTTGTAAATTTTATTAATAAAAATGAAATACATGATTTTTATTTGGCGGGAGCAGATGCAACTATTTGTGTTAAATCAACATGCTATAATTTATGTAAGGCAAATTACAATGTTAGTGTTTTATCTGATTGCATTTCTAGCTGGTCAAAAAATAAAATTCCAGAAATGATAAAATACTATATAAGTAAAGGCGCTAAAGTGGTTAGTTTAAATGATTTAAAGAAAAAATAGTTTAGTAAAGGAGATGTTTATTATAGAAATAAATAGTAAATATATTAATGATTACAAAAACATTGTTCAGACTACTAATTTACAAAACGGATATCAAGAATTTATTAAATTTTTTCGTTATTTAAGAACTTATTTAGAGAAAGAAATGAATAATTATGATTTTACAAACAATATTGTAGAAAATAATATGGACTATTCATATTTTCAATTTACAAATCAAAATCTAAAATCAAGAAATCTTAAAATAGTTATAGCTTTCATACATAAAAAATTTAAATATGAGATTTGGTTATCTGGTATTAATAGAAAAGTACAATTAAATTATTTTGAATTTTTAAAAGAAAAATCACTATTATATATTTTAACTAATAATCCAAATAAAACGGATTATATATTGAAATCTGAAATTAGTGGAATCTATAATTATGATGATTTAGAACAATTATTAATAAGAATAAAAGTGAGTATAGAAGAATTTGTTAGAAATATTAGTCAATACTTAAAATAAATTTATATTATATTTTTTTCTTTGATTAAAAAAGAGGGGTGAAAAATGATTACTTTAGAAAAGCTTTGGGATGAAGAGAACCCAGATATTAGAATACATGATGGAATAAATTCATTTGTGATTGCAAGAAATTATTTACCTGATCCTTGTTGGTATCCGGAAATAGATTATTATACAAATGATGTGGATATTTCTTTTGTTATAAAAAAAGAAGATAATGAAATATATACTTTATTTGATGAATTATATCAAAATATAAAAGAAGGTAATATATTTACAAATATAAATGATACTATTAATAAATCATCAAAAGAAGTAAAAAGAAAGGGCAGTTTGTATTATAAAGGTGTTGCTCAAAAGATTGGGCTGATTCAAGATAATAAAATTGTTATACATAGCGAAGACTACGATCCTTATGATTTAGCAAGTGTTTTAGAAATTGAAAAAGCCAATGAAGAGTTTAAAATTGTGTTTAAGAAAAACAAAATAAATTCAGACTTTTCAAGCATGCAAGTTCCCACATATAATATAAGAATAGTCGAGAGTTATGGCAGATATTGGCCATATAATGTAATTTTTTCAAAATTCAGAACAAAACTTCAAAAATTAAATTTAGATGATTTAAAAAATACTAAGTAAAAAAGAGTCTTATATTAAGACTCTTTTTTTTAAATAAAAAAACCGATAAAATCGGTTTTATTTATTAATATCTATCTCTACTATTGAAATTTCTATTTTTATTGCGGCTTTCTTTGTTTGCTTTTCTGCAATCTGCACATCTTGTAGGTTCATTAGTAAATCCTTTTTCTGCATAGAATTCTTGTTCACCTTTAGTAAATACGAATTCTTTTCCACAATCTTTACATGTTAAAGTTTTATCTTCCATTTTGATTCCTCCTTCTTTCGGATTTGTTTATTTAGTTATTTAAAATTCTTAAAAGGAAATATCAAAATAAGTAATAAACTAAATGGATAATAACATACTTTACAAAAAATAGCAATCTTTTTTTTAAAAATGATATAATATATTTAGAAATCGGAGAAAAAAGAATGAAAAAAGGATTTACTTTAATTGAATTATTAGCAGTTATTATTATATTAGCTATAGTTTTAACTATAGCAATTCCTATAATTACAAAAATTACAGATAACACGGCAGAAAAAGCGTTTTTAGACAATTCTTATTTTATTATGAGCTCTGCTCGAATTTTTTCTGCTGAAAAACAATTATCAAGTAATGGTAATAAAGACTATTTATTTACTTTTGAAAAAAATCAACAAATTTCAGATTATGATGAAGCTTTTTTAGATTTTACAGGAACAATCCCTGATAGTGGCAGTATAGTTGTTACAAAAGACCAAAAAATAGGATTAGCTTTTTGGTCTGAAAAGTTAAATAAATGTGCATATAAAGATTATGATATTAATAAAATAATTTTCGATGACAACTTAAATAAAGACACTTGCTATTTTTATGATAACAGCGTTAGGTCAGTTTGGTTTTGGGCAAATTATAATCTAAATTATGAAATGCAATATATAACTGATAAAAATTATCGAGAAAGTGTGTTAAATAAATTGGCTGAAATAGGAATTAATACAATATATTTAACGATGGAACCTGGACAAATATTAAATGTTTATAAAGAATTTATAGCTTATGCCAATTTAAAAAACATTAAAGTTTACTATTTGTTAGGGGATCCAACTTCTATACTTCCTGAAAAGGAAGCAATAAGTATAACTGTTCCTATGGATGAAGTTGCAGCTTTTAATAACGAAATGATTAATCAAGGAAGTTCCACAAAAATAGAAGGATTACATTATGATGTTGAATTCTATGGGCAAGGTAATACTGATTTTGGATTGGGATTATGGATTAATGGCCAAAGTGAAATCGCTAAAAGAGGAGCCAGAAGATTAGCTTACATTAATTTTGCTAAGAAAGCTTTAATTGCCGCACGAGCTAGAAGTTTAAAAATTGAATATGATGTAACCCAAGAAGTTGGAAAATTTACTTATTATGATGAGCAGGATAGTGAAAAAAACATGTTGGAAGAAATATTGAAAAATAGCGATAGGATATCATTGATGTATTATACAACAATGAAAAAATATATTACGACTAATAATCAATTGACTGCAACAGGTATATATGCTTTTCCTCACGAAGAAGGTAGCCCTGATTCAAGTGTTGATATAACCGTTTCAATTATTGATTACATTAATCAATATCACAATTCATACTCAATTGGTAAAGAGTTATCATTTTTTAGAAAAGACGCTATGAAAGTTGAAACTTGTAAAGAATCATTTGTCAATGAATTAGTTCCAACATACATTGATCAAGGATTAGCTTTTACCCCAAGTTATATAAGAAGTTATAATGACTTAGAGAGAAAAACTATAAAACAATATCAAGATAATAATGGTATGAATTCCGAAGTGGGATTGTCATATCATGATGTGTGGGAATTACTATATTTATATGGCTATGAAACTCAAGTAAGTACTAATAGAATTAGTAATTTTAATAATGAATTAAATAGTAATCCAAATTGTGTTGAATAATACAATCTTTTTATTGACATTATTATTATTTTAATGATATATTAGAGAAGCTTGATTAAAGATTCTTTTTTAAGAATCTTATATTTAACAGTAAAATGAAACACTAGGACGTGTGTTAAGGAAGGAGTAATAAAATATGCCAACAATTAATCAATTAGTAAACAAAAGAAGAACTAACAAAACTAGAAAAAGTAAATCACCTGTGTTGAGAATTGGAATTAACAGTTTAAAAAGAAAAGCAACTGAACAAAACTCACCACAAAAAAGAGGTGTATGTACACGTGTTGGAACAAGAACACCAAAGAAACCCAATTCAGCATTGCGTAAATATGCTCGTGTTCGCTTAAGCAATGGAGCTGAAGTTACAGCTTACATTGGTGGAGAAGGACATAATTTACAAGAACACAGTGTTGTATTAATTCGTGGTGGACGTGTTAAAGACTTAATCGGAGTTCGTTATCATATTGTAAGAGGAACTTTAGATACAGCTGGAGTACAAAAACGTTCACAAGGTCGCTCTAAATATGGGACAAAAAGACCTAAAAAACAATAGAAGGAGGAATTAGAAAATGCGAAAGAAACAAGCAGTAAGAAGAGATGTTTTAGCTGATCCTATATATAATTCAAAAACAATTACTCGTTTAATCAATCAAATAATGATAGATGGTAAAAAAGGACAAGCTCAAACTATAGTATATAAAGCTTTTGATATCATCAAAGAACAAACAAAAAGTGAACCAAATGAAATTTTTGAAAAAGCTTTAGAAAATGTTAAACCATTACTTGAAGTAAAATCAAGACGTGTTGGAGGATCGAATTATCAAGTTCCAACAGAAGTTAGAGCTGAACGTTCTTTAGCTTTAGCATTGAGATGGATAGTAGACTATGCTAAAAAAAGAAATGCTCATAAAATGAGTGATAATTTAGCTGGCGAAATAGTAGATGCTTCAAATCAAGCGGGTGGAGCATATAAAAAGAAAGAGGATACTCACAAAATGGCAGAAGCTAACAAGGCGTTTGCACATTATCGTTGGTAAGGAGGTATTAATATGGCAAGAGAATTTACATTAGAAAAAACAAGAAACATAGGAATTATGGCTCATATTGATGCTGGAAAAACAACTTGTACAGAGAGAATTTTATTTCATACAGGAAAAATTCATAAAACAGGAGAGACTCATGATGGGGAATCTCAAATGGACTGGATGGTTCAAGAACAAGAAAGAGGAATTACAATTACCTCTGCTGCAACAACAGCATTTTGGAAAGGATATCGTTTTAATATAATTGATACTCCTGGTCACGTAGATTTTACAGCAGAAGTTACTAGATCACTTCGTGTTTTAGATGGTTCTGTAGCACTTTTAGATGCTAACGCAGGTGTTGAACCTCAAACTGAAACAGTTTGGCGTCAAGCAAGCGAAAGAAACGTTCCTCGTTTAATTTTTGTTAATAAAATGGATAAAATTGGGGCAAGTTTCGAAAATAGTATTTTAAGTATTAAAAAAAGATTGGGAGTAAATGCTAAACCAATCGAATGGCCAATTGGAGCCGAAAATGATTTCAATGGAATAATTGATTTAATTACATTGAAAGCATATAAATATGATCGTAAACAAGATGAAAATCCAGAAGAAATTGCTATTCCAGAAGGATTAAAATCAATTGTTGATCAAAAAAGAGACGAATTAATTGAAGCTGTTTCTGAATATGATGATGAATTAATGGAAAAATATTTAGAGGGACAAGAAATTTCAATTGATTTAATTAAAAAAGCAATTAGAAAAGGGACTCTACAAGTAGACTTTTTTCCAATCTTATGTGGAACTGCTTTAGGGAATGTGGGAGTTAAATTATTGTTAGATGCAGTTATTGATTATTTACCAGCTCCAACTGATATTGAATCAATTAAGGGAACTAATAGTAAAGGTGAAGAAGTAGTAAGACATCCGTCTGATAGCGAACCTTTCTCAGCTTTAGCTTTTAAAATAATGACAGATCCATTTGTAGGGAAACTTGCATTTATTAGAGTTTACTCTGGAACTTTAAATAGTGGTTCTTATGTATATAATGCTACTAAGGAAAGTAAAGAAAGAGTTGGGAGATTATTAAAAATGCATGCTAATCATCGTGAAGAAATAGCAACAGTTTATGCTGGAGATATTGCTGCTGCAGTAGGATTAAAAAATACTGTAACAGGGGATTCTTTATGTGATGAAAAACAAGTGGTAATTCTAGAAGCGACTAATTTTGCTGAACCAGTTATCAATTTAGCTGTTGAACCAAAAACAAAAGCAGATCAAGAAAAAATGGGTATTGCTTTAGGCAAGCTTATGGAAGAGGATCCAACTTTTAGAGCTCATACAGACACAGAGACAGGTCAAACTATTATTGAAGGAATGGGCGAATTACATTTAGACGTTCTTGTTGATAGAATGAGAAGAGAATTTAGTGTTGAAGTTATTGTTGGTAAACCACAAGTAGCTTATCGCGAAACTCTTACTCAAAAGGCTGAATGTGAAGGAAAATATATTAAGCAATCAGGAGGCCGTGGACAATATGGACACGTTTGGATTAGATTCGAACCCAATCCAACTAAAGGTTATGAATTTGTTGATGGAATTGTTGGTGGAACAGTTCCAAGAGAATATATTCCAGTAACAAATAAGGGATTAGAAGAAGCTATGAAAACTGGTGTTTTAGCTGGATATCCAATGGTTGATGTTAAAGCAACATTATTTGATGGTTCTTACCATGATGTTGACTCATCAGAAATGGCATATAAAGTAGCAGCTAGTTTAGCTTTAAAAGAAGCAAAACACAAATGTAAACCAGTATTACTAGAACCTATTATGAAAGTTGATGTAGTAACTCCAGAAGAATATTTTGGTAATGTTATGGGTGATTTGACTTCAAGAAGAGGTAAACCAATGGGACAAGAACCGCGTGGTAATGCAGTTGCATTAACAGCTAACGTTCCACTTTCTGAAATGTTTGGTTATGCAACAAGTTTGCGTTCTAACACACAAGGAAGAGCTACTTTTCAAATGATTCCTGATCATTATGAAGAAGTACCAAAAAATATTTCAGAAGAAATAATTAAGCGTAACGGCGGAAGTAAAGAATAATACTTGAAATTTTTTCGAGAATTAGATAAAATGAAAGATGTAATTATAAGGAGGAAATTAAAATGGCAAAAGAAAAATTTGTACGTTCAAAACCACATGTTAACATTGGTACAATTGGACACGTAGATCATGGAAAAACAACTTTAACAGCTGCAATATCTCATGTTCTAGCAAAAACTGGTACATCAAAAGCAATGGATTACAATCAAATTGATAGTGCACCAGAAGAAAAAGATCGTGGAATAACAATTAACACATCTCATATTGAATATGAGACTGCAGCACGTCACTATGCACACGTTGATTGTCCAGGGCATGCAGACTATGTAAAAAATATGATTACTGGAGCTGCACAAATGGATGGAGCTATCTTAGTTATAGCTGCAACTGACGGGCCTATGGCTCAAACTCGTGAACACATTTTACTTGCTGGACAAGTAGGAGTTCCAAAAATGGTTGTATTTATGAATAAATGCGACATGGTTGATGATGCTGAATTATTAGATTTAGTTGAAATGGAAGTTCGCGAATTATTAAGTTCATATGGATTTGATGGAGATAATACTCCAGTTATCCGTGGTTCTGCATTAAAAGCATTAGAAGGCGATGCAGAATATGAAAAAGCAATCGTTGAATTAATGGCCGCAGTAGATACTTGGATTCCTAATCCAGATAGAGATACTGAAAAACCATTCTTAATGTCAATCGAAGATGTATTTACAATCACAGGACGTGGAACAGTAGTTACAGGTCGTGTTGAAAGAGGACAATTAAAATTAAATGACGAAGTTGAAATTGTTGGATTAAAACCAACTAAGAAAACAGTAGTTACAGGAATTGAAATGTTCAGAAAGCAATTAGATTTTGCTCAAGCTGGAGATAATGCTGGTGTATTACTTCGTGGTATTGGTAGAGAAGACGTTGAAAGAGGTCAAATCTTATCTAAACCAGGAACAGTAACTCCACATACAGAATTTGAAGCTCAAGTTTATGTATTAAGCAAAGAAGAAGGCGGAAGACATACTCCATTCTTCGCAAATTATCGTCCACAATTTTATTTTAGAACAACTGATGTTACAGGTGTTGTAGAATTACCAGCAGGTGTTGAAATGGTAATGCCAGGAGATAATATTGGTCTTGTAGTAAAATTAATAGCTCCTATTGCTATTGAAAATGGAACTAAGTTCTCAATCCGTGAAGGTGGAAGAACAGTTGGTGCTGGATCAGTAACAAAAATCGTTAAATAAATTAACAAATAAAAAAGCATTTTAAATGCTTTTTTTATTTTCTACAAAAAAATGTGATATAATGTTTTATAGAAAAGGATGGTAGAAATGAAAAAAAATAAATCAAAAATAATTATTGGAATACTATTAGGAATATTTATTATAAGTATAATAATTAATGGAGTAATTACAAATTCAAAACCTGCTACTAAGGAAGCTTTAATTGAAATTAAGTATGATGACTACATGAAAATAGCTAATTCTGACAAAGAAAGTTATGTTTTTGTAGGCAGTCCAACTTGTCCTTATTGTATTGCTAGTAAACCAATTATAGAACAAGTATTTTCTGAAGCAAATATAAAAATTTACTATTTAAACACTGCAAATACGAGTCAAGAATCACTTGCTAATTTAGTAGAAAAAACAGAAGGTGTTTTTAAAGGATCTGTACCTCACTTGTTAGTATTTAAAAACGGAAAACTTCAAAGAGAATTATTAGGAAAAAGAAGTTATGAAGAATATAAAGCTTTAATAAAATAAGGAGAATAGATATGTTATATAAAATAATAAAAGAGTTTAAGAAAAAATATCCTGGTACTATTTGTTGGAGACTTTATCAACATTGTAAAATTGTTGAACAACAATTAGGTGAAGATGAAAAAATTTTATATGCTTTTACAGCTCAAAAAAATCCAAATTTTTATGACGTTACATCAACTTGTGTTGTTGTAATTACAAATAAAAGAATTGCCATTGGTCAAAAAAGATTACTATTTGGATATTTTTTCACCTCAATAACTCCAGACTTATTTAATGACATTAAAGCTCAAATGGGATTAATCTGGGGCAAAATAATTATTGATACAGTAAAAGAAGTGGTTGTTTTATCAAACATTTCAAAAAAAGCTTTAATCGAGATTGAAAGAGAAGTATCTGAACATATGATTAGAGAAAAGAAAAAATATTTTAAAAGACAATAATTGTTTAGAAAAGGGGAAAAGCTGTGGTATTAAAGAAACCTTATGCTATTTTAATTAAAAATTTTAAAAAGATACACTTATTATTAAGTGCTCTTTTAATTTTTTTGTCATATCAAACTACCAATTTATTAACTTTTTTTAATGAATATATTTCTAGTGGTAGATATAGTACCGTTACTTCATCTTTAGCGAATACATATCTAAATTTACCAATTTTTATTGCAGTTGTAGCAGTTGTTTTAATATCAATTGCAATTTTTATTTTGATGCGTCAGAAAAACAAACCAACTCTGATATATTTATTAATGATTGGTTTTTATTTAGGATTATTTATATATTTTATTCAATCATATGTATTGTTAGACTCTTTAGAATATAATCCAATTGATCCTAGAGCTATAAGAGCTGTAAGAGATTTTTGCACTATTATAACATACAGTCAATATGCACTTTCTATAGCAATGCTGGTTAGAGCAGTTGGTTTTGACATTAAAAAATTTAACTTTGGAGAAGATTTGTCAGAATTACAAATTGAAGTTTCTGATAATGAAGAATTCGAGTTAACAATGGGTGTTGATACCGATAAAATTGGTCGAAAAGTTAGAAGAAGCAAAAGAGAATTCAAATATTTTTTACTAGAAAATAAATTCATAATATTATTGATATCAGCAAT
This sequence comes from uncultured Muribaculaceae bacterium, assembly GCA_964461005.1. GTDB lineage: Bacteria > Bacillota_I > Bacilli_A > RF39 > UBA660 > JAAZBI01. Next base: position 19,415 of record CAYWQQ010000002.1, on the reverse strand, counting down.
AGTTATATTGATAAGTTTGATTACAACGCTTATTAATTTTGCATTTTTAAATAAAATTTATACTATGAATGATTCTTTTAAAAGCAATGATTATATTATTGAATTAACAAACGCTCAACAAACAAATCTCAATCAAAAAGGTGAATTAATTGCCTCTTTAAATAAAACTTACATCGTGGTAAATTTGAACATAACTAACTTAAATAGTGAATCAAGAAATGTTTTGTTAGATGATTTAAGTTTGGAAATAGAAAACAGAGCATATAAACCAATTGTATCTTTATATGATAAATTTATTGATTTTGGTAGCGGCTTAAATAATCAAAAACTAAAACAAAATCAAATGGGTAATTATGTAATTGTTTTTGAAGTTGAAAAAGATAGTTTATCAAAAGAAATATTGTTTAGATATTGCTACAAGGCAGTTGTTAATAGAGGTGTTGTAAAACAATATTTTCAAAAAGTAAGATTATATGTAAATAAAGAAAAAAGCATTGAAATTGTTGGCCAAACAAGTCTTAGTAAGGAATTGAATTTTAAAAATAAACCACTATATAATTCTAAAATAAAGATTGATTATTTTTTGATTGCCAATAAAATTCCTTATGAAATTATGCAATGCTATGAAAAAAATTGTAATACTGACAATCGTACATTAGTAAATCAACAAGTAGACAAAAAAATAATGAAACTATACGCTACTTATATAGTTGATAAAAAAGTAACAATTAAAGAAGCGGGAACAGTTCAAGAAATTCTTAAAAATTATGGATTTTTTGAATATGAAATTAACTCGAAAAAATATCGTTTGAAATTAGTCGATATTACACCAAAAAATATAAATGGAAAAGAACTATTTTTCTTGGTTCCAGATGTAATAGAAAAATTTGATAATTTAAAATTAATTATTCAAATTAGAACAAATAGATATGAATATCAATTAAAATAGTATACAATAAAAATGACGACTTGTCACAGGAGGCTAATATGGCATCAAAAACATTTGAAAATTTAAATCAAGAGAAACGAGAGAAAATCTTAACCTCAGCTATAAACGAATTTTCACAAAAATCATTGAGTGAAGCTTCAGTAGCGGGCATAATAAAAGAAGCAGAAATTCCAAGAGGTAGCTTTTATCAATATTTTATTGATCTTGAAGATTTATACTATTATATTTTGGAAGATCATTCGAGAGAAATAAAACAAAAAACCATTGATTTAGTTATTGAAAATAATGGTGATTTTATTATAGCTATTAAAGATTTGTATGAGTATTTTATAAATAAAATAACTAATAAAAAGTATTATGATTATTTCAAAAATATTTTTCTTAAAATGGATTGTAAATTAGAAAAAATGTTTTTATTAAATTTAGAAGATAACATTAGTGGAATTATAAACAAGATAGATATTACTAATTTGAATATTCAAAGCCGCCTACAATTAGCGTATATAGTTGAAATCATTAATGCATTATTAATAAGAAATTTAACACAATTTTATCAAAGGAATCTATCAAAAGAAAAAAGTGTTGAAATATTTAATAAGGAAATAGAAATTGTTGAAAATGGCATAAAAAAATGAAACTATGTTTCATTTTTTTTATAATTTAAAATCATTAACGTTTTTATCTTCTAAGTTTTTACCATCATAATAATTTCTAATTTTAAATTTATGAATTTTTGCAATTATATTACTAAGTAAAATTTTTATTAATTTATTATAAGAAGTAATATTTTTGTTATAGTGTTCAATAAAACCATCTAAGCTAGCTTCGTTTTCTTTTAATTCAAATTCAATTTTAATATAATCTTCGATTTTACTTAAATTTTTATATTTGTATTTAGATTCATAAAATTCTTTTGATAAATTAATCAATTTTCTTTCTAAACTAAAACTAGATAATTCTTCTTTATTTAGTTCTTTTAATTCAGTCATTATTTCAATTTCGATTTTTTCTTTAATAAATGTTGCGGCATTTACTAATAAATCAAATCTTTCTCTTAATGTTATATCTATTTGATTTTCAGCTTCATTAATTTTAATTATCAAATTTTGAAATAAATTATAAATATAGGCATAATAGAAGCAAAAACCAAATATTATTAGAATAAATATTAAAAACCAAATCATATTTTCACCTTAATTCTATAATTGAGTATAGCAAAAAATATCTTTAATTTCAAATAATATTTAAAAAATGTTTTTTTCATTTACTTTATTTTAAATAATTGTTATAATTGTGTTCGAGTATTAATTTACTCCTTGCTTTCTTAGAGAAAGCCATTAGACCAGAAGGAGGTGTCAGGTATGAAATATGAAATCATGTATATTGTTAGACCTGATCTAGAAGAAGGAAAAATAAAGGAAACTGTTAGTAACTTTGAAAAAGTTTTAACTGACAATAAAGCCAAAATTATTTCTTCAAAAGAACTAGGTCAAAAAGAACTAGCATATGAAATTAAAAAGTTTAAACATGGTTATTACTATTTATATCAAATTGAAGCTTCAAAAGAAGCTGTTAAAGAATTTGATCGTTTAGCATTATTAAGCGAAGAAATCGTTCGCCATATGATTATTAAATTAGAAGAATAGGAGTAAGATATGAATAAAACATTTTTAGTTGGAAGATTGACAAAAGATCCTGAATTGAAATATTTAAGCAATAATATAGCAGTAGCAAATTTTACTATTGCAATTAATCGTACTTTTGCTAATCAATCTGGAGAAAGAGAAGCAGATTTTATTAATATAGTTGTTTGGAGAAAACAAGCTGAGAATGCAAAAAAATATTTATCTAAAGGTAGTTTGGTTGGAATTGATGGCCGTATCCAAACTAGAAGTTATGATAATCCTGAAGGTAAAAAAGTATATATAACAGAAGTTGTAGCAGATAATGTGCAATTTTTAGAATCAAAAAATCAAAAAGATAATGTTAGTCCAAGAGATTTTAGTGGATATGAAAATCAAGAGGTTCCTACTTCTACAGATATTAGTGATGAACCTTTTGCAGATTTTGGTGAAACAGTAGAATTAAGCGAAGATGACATTGCCTTTTAATTAAAGGAGGAAGTATAAATGGCTGAAAATTTTAGACGTAGAAAAAAGATATGCCAAATGTGTGCTGGAAAAACAGTAGATTATAAAGATGTTGAAATCATTAGAAAATATATTAACGAAAAAAATAAAATTGTTCCTAGAAGAGTTTCAGGAGCATGTGCAAAACATCAAAGATTTATTTCAACTCAAGTTAAGAGAGCACGTTTTATGGCTTTAGTACCATTTTCAAAATAAAAAGATAAGCAATTATCTTTTTTTATTTATTTTATAGTATAATATAGAAAAAGGAGTGGATACAATGCAAATAGATATTGAAAAAATAAAATCATTAGTACTAAACTCCTCTCAAGTAATAATTATGTCTCATAAAAGACTGGATTTAGATGGCTTGGGTTCTTCTTTAGGTTTATATTATTTTGTTAAATCATTAGGTAAAAGAGCCACTTTATTGATTGAAGAGGATTCTTTTGAAGATGGCGTAAAACTCTCTTTACAAAACATCAAAAAAAATAACATTGATATTGAAATAAAAAAATATAATCAAATTAATATTGATAAAGAAAGTTTGTTAATCATTGTAGATACAAGTAATCTATTATTAACTCAAAGTGAATTAGCAGCTAAAACAATCGAAAATATAATTATAATTGATCATCATATAAACAATGATTTAGAAGATAGCAGCTATAAATACGGATATATTTGTAGTGAACAGTCAAGTTCAGTTGAAATAGTTATAGAAATGTTGAAATACTATGATATATATATTCCACCTTATATAGCTACTATTATGCTGTCTGGAATATATGTTGATAGCAATAGTTTTTTAAGTAGAATAAGTCAAAAAACCCATGAAGGAGCAGCATATTTATATAAATGTGGTGCATTATCAGATGAATTGTTTTATTTAATGGAAGAGGACTTTAATGATTATGTTGATAGAACGGAAGTCATTATCAATGCTAAGAAATATGACAATTGTTTAATTGCTTTAGGAAAAGAAAATAAGTTATATAAAGCTGAAGACTTAGCAAAAATATCTGAGAGTATAGTTTTATTAAAAAATATTGATTTTGCATTTACAATTGGAAAATTAGATCATGAGCAAATAGGAATTAGTGCCAGATCAATTGGTAAAATTAATGTTCAAGAAATCATGAGAAAAATGGGTGGAGGTGGCCATAATAATGAGGCTGCTACTCAAATCGATAATAAGTCAATTGCTGAAGTGGCTGAAAATTTAAAAAATATATTGGGGGTTAAATAATGAAAGTAATATTTTTAGTTGATGTAAAAGGTCAAGGAAAGAAAAACGAAATAAAAGAAGTAAGTTCAGGTTATGCAAATAATTATTTGATTGCTAAAAAATTAGCTGTAGCGGCTACTGAATCTAATCTCAAAATGTTAGATAAACAAATTAAAGACAATGAAACAAAGAAACAAATTGAATTAGAAAATAGTTTAAAATTAAAAAAAGAAATAGAAACCGAAAAATTATTGTTTAGAATTAAAACAGGGGATAAAGATAAAGTTTTTGGTAGTATTTCTTCTAAACAGATAGAAAAAGAATTAATTGAAAAAGGCTATCAAATTGAAAAGAAACAAATTAATATTATTAATAATTTATCTACTTTAGGAATACATTGTGTTAAAATAGCTTTAGATCAAAAAGTTGAAGCTGATTTAAAAATAGAAATAATTAAGGAATAAGGTGATATATATGAACGAAAGAGTAGTACCACATAATTTATCTGCAGAGCAATCTGTTTTAGGGGCAGCTTTTTTATCAAAATATGCTTTGCAAAAAATAAGTGATGAAATTTCTCGTGATTCTTTTTATTCTGAAGCACATGCTAAAATATATGATTGTTTAATTGAATTAAAAAATGAAAATACACCTATCGATATGACAACAGTTAGTGCTAAACTAAAAGACAAAAAAGAATTAAAGGCGATTGGTGATACTGAATATTTATTAACAATTGTAAATTCAGTTCCTACTGCCGCTAATGTTGATTACTATATTAGCTTAGTTAATCAAAAAGCATTAGTAAGAAAATTAATTGATACAGCCAATGAAATAGCTACAAGTGCTTATGATGAAGCATTAAATTTTAATGATTTAATTGATGGAGCTGAGAGAAAAATATTTAGTGTTTCTAAACTAAGAAAAGGTAGTGAATTTAGAAATATTCAAGATATTTTAACAAAAACACAAGCAGATTTAGAAGCATTAGCAAGTAATGCAAATGAAATAACGGGATTAGCAACTGGTTTTGGTAATGTGGATAAAATGACATCTGGATTTCACGAAACAGAATTAATAGTTATAGCTGCAAGGCCTGGTATGGGTAAAACTGCTTTTGCGTTAAACGTTGCGACTTTTGCAGCAGCAAATAAAAAAACAGTAGCCATATTTAACTTAGAAATGAATGCTGAGCAATTAGCAACCAGAATGATTTCTTCATTAGGACAAATTCCATTAAACAAATTGAGAACAGGTAAGTTAGAACATAGTGATTGGAAAAGAGTTAATGAAGCAATTAGTCAATTGGCTGATGCAAATATATATATTGATGATACTCCGGGGATTACAGTAGGAGAAATAAAATCTAAATGTCGCCGTTTATCAAGTATGCCAGACGGATTAGATTTAGTTGTAATTGATTACTTACAATTAGTTTCAACGGGAAGTAATTTTCTTGGTAATCGTCAACAAGAAGTATCAGAAATTTCTCGTTCTTTAAAAACAATGGCTTTAGAATTAAATATTCCAGTTATATCAGTAGCACAACTTTCTCGTGAAGTTGAAAAAAGAGATGACAAAAGGCCGTTAATGAGTGATTTAAGAGAATCTGGTTCAATAGAACAAGATGCTGATATTGTTGCATTCTTATATCGTGAAGACTATTATAATAAAGAGGCTAGATCGGATGACTTTACTAGTGAAAGTGAATTTATAATTAATAAAAACCGTAGTGGACCTACAGGATCAGTTGATTTATTGTTTAAAAGAAATACAGGAACATTCTTAAATTATAAAAAAGAAGACAAGGAAGAATAATGAAAATAGTCGTATTAAGTAGTGGAAGTAAAGGAAACGTTACGTATATTGAAGATGCAGGCAAGCGTCTTCTTTTAGATATTGGAATGTCTTGTAATTATATTGAAAATAGTTTGAAAGAAATAAATGTAGAAGCTAAAGACATCGATGCGGTATTAGTAACCCATACGCACACTGATCACGTTTGTGGCTTGAAACGTTTTTATGAAAAATACCAACCCCAAGTATTTATAACACCAAAAATGAAAAAGAATCTTAATAATTATGTTCAAAACATTGAATTGAGTTATTATGAGGAAGATTTTGATATTTTTAATTTTAATATTAAAATTATTAAAACATCTCATGATGTAGATGATTCAGTAGGTTTTATTATTAATAATAAAGTTGTTTATATAACTGATACTGGTTATATAAATGAAAAATATTTTTCTAAACTAAAAAATAAAGAAGTATATATCATCGAAAGTAATTATGATTTGGAAATGCTTTATAATGGAGAATATCCTTTTCATTTAAAACAAAGAATTGCTAGTGATGAAGGTCATTTATCTAATATAGATTCTGCTAAATATATGAAAAAATTTGCCGGTGATAAAACAAAATACATATTTTTAGCCCATTTAAGTCAAGAAAACAATACCAAAGAAAAAGCTTTAGAAACATATTTGGAAATAATAGAAGAGCCTCAATTTAAATTAATAGTTACATCACAGAGTGAAATGAGTGAGGTCATTGAAATATGATAAAAATTATCTGTGTTGGTAAAATAACCAAAAGTTATTTAAAAGTGGGTATTGAAGATTATTTAAAAAGAATTAATAAATATATGAAAATAGAAATCATTGAAATAGCTGATGAATCTTTCGATGAAGAACAAAAAAATTTGATAAAAGAAAAAGAAAAGATTTTAAAAAACATTAAAGATAATGATTACAATATTGTTTTAGATATAGATGGAAACGGATTAACTTCTGTAGAATTTTCTAAAGAAGTTGAAAGTGCTTTTGTTAAATCTCAAGGTAATATTAATTTTATTATTGGTGGTTCTAATGGATTACATGAAGATATTAAAAAAATCAGTAAAAAGCTAATTTCTTTTTCAAAATTAACTTTTCCACATCAATTATTTCGTTTAATTATTTTAGAACAAATATATCGCTCTTTAAAAATATTAAATAATGAAAAATATCACAAATAACTATTGAAATTTTAAACAAATATGTTATAATAATCTCTTCTTTAAGGGGGAAGATTATATGAAAAAAAATTTGAATTTAATTTTTATAAAAAATCCTAATACGGGAGTAGACTATTACTATTATAAGAGTCATAAAGTAAAAACAATCTATATTAAAAATGAAAGTTTAATGGTTATTTGTAATGATAAAGAAATTTTACAAGAATTAAAAACTTATTATAATGATTTTTTTGGTGAAACAATAAAATTTTCTTATTTACTTGAAGAAAATCAAGAAGAACCATTAGTTTTTTGTTATGAATGGAATAAAAACGATAATAGAATTGAAGAATTAAAAGAATTGGAGCAACAAGAAACAATATATAATTTACATATCGAAAAAGAGGGATATCAAAAAGTAAAGAGATAAAAAACTATTCTCTTTACTTTTTGATATAAGTTGACAATCTTTATAAAATAAGTATAATTATATACGTACTCTTTGATTATGCAGGTGTAGTTTAATGGTAGAACGTCAGCCTTCCAAGCTGACCACGTGGGTTCGATTCCCATCACCTGCTCCAGAAGAAAAAAAGCCAGAACATTCTGACTTAATTATTAAAAACTGATTTCAAACATCAGTTTTTTTGTTTATAAATCTGATATTTAAGGATAATAAAAAAATATAAGTACATATAACTAAAAAATTTTATTTTTGCATTCTTTTATAGTATAATTATTAAAATAGGAGTTGGTATTATGGAAAAAATAAAATTAGAATATTATGGAAATAATATTGACAAATTAAATGATTATCAAAAAAAAATTGCTTTAGCTGAAAAAAAATTAAGAGAAGAATATAAAAAAAATATAGGATGGCTTGATTTACCGAATGATATAAACGTTTTAGAAATAGAGAAAATAAAAAAAGTATCAAATAAAATAAAAACTAATAGCGAAGTTTTAATTATCGCTGGTATTGGTGGATCATATTTAGGAAGTGAAGCCGGATTAAAAATGTTAAGGTCTTATTTTCCCAAAGATTTAGAAATAATTTTTGTTGGTAATTCTTTTAGCTCGAATTATTTAAAAGAAGTATTAGACTATATTAAAAATAAAGAAGTATCATTAATTGTTATTTCTAAATCAGGCAAAACCTTAGAAACTTCAATAGCCTTTGGTTTCATAAAAGAATTTTTAATTAATAAATATGGAGAATTATCTTCTAAAGAAAGAATTTATGTTATAACCGATAAGAATACTGGTACATTAAGAGAAATGGTCAATCAAGAGAATTATGAATCTTTTGAAATACCTTCTGATATTGGTGGGAGATATTCGGTATTAACGAGTGTTGGGCTTTTGCCATTGGCATGTGGCGGAATAGATATAGAAGAAGTATTAAAAGGTGCTCGAGCTGCTTATGAAGATTGTTCAATAAATTCAATTTATGATAATTATTGTTATCAATATGTCTTGATTAGAAATCATTTGTATAATAATAAAAAACAATTTGAATTGTTTTGTAGTTATGAACCAGCTTTTAGAAGTTTTGGTTATTGGCATCAACAACTTTTTGGTGAATCGGAAGGAAAAGATAAAAAAGGCCTTTTTCCTATTCCTATCATATATTCAACTGATTTGCATTCTTTAGGACAATATGTTCAAGAAGGCCCAAGAAATATGTTTGAGACTATTATTAAAATAAATAAACCTAAACAAGACTTAATAATAAATTCTAAAGATAATGTGAATGGAGAGAGTTTAAATCAAATAAACAATATAGCGTTAGAAGGCACTTTAAAAGCTCATACTATAGGTGAAGTTCCAAATATTATGATTAGCATTCCTGAGATTAGTGATTACTATTTTGGCTATCTTGTATATTTTTTTGAAAAAGCTTGTGCTTTAAGTGCGATTCTTTTGGATGTAAATCCTTTTGACCAACCAGGAGTAGAAATATATAAAAAAGAGATGTTAAATATATTGGAAAACGGCAAAAAATGATATAATATTTTTTAGGAAGTGAAAAAATGATTTATTTAGATTATTCAGCAACAACTCCAATTAATCAAGAAGTATTAGATACATTTAATTTTGTATCTAAAAATTTTGGTGGAAATTCAAATTCTTCACATGCTTTAGGTAAAAGTGCAAAGGCATTAATTGAACAAGAAACTATTAAAATAGCCGAAATATTTAAAGTAAAACCTGAAGAAATAATTTATACTAGTGGATCAACCGAGTCAAACAATTTAGCTATAAAAGGGATAGCCTTAAATCACTATAAAGAAGGAAAACACATAATAACTAGCAAATTAGAACATTCTTCTATTATTGCACCTTTAAGTTATCTTGAAAAAAATGGTTTTGCAATAGATTTTGTTAATTTAACTTCAGAAGGTTTAATTGATCTTGAACATTTAAAAAGTTTAATAAGAAAAGATACAATTTTGGTAACTATTACAGCTGTTGATAGCGAAATAGGTATTAGGCAACCAGTTGAAGAAATTGGTAAATTATTAAAAGAAAGTTGTAATTGCTATTTTCATGTAGATATGACACAATGTGTAGGAAAATCTAATATAGATTTAACCAATATAGATTTAGCATCTTTTTCTGGTCATAAGATTTATGGCGTAAAAGGTATTGGTGGACTAATTAAAAAAGAAGAAATATCTATTGAACCAATTATTTTAGGAGGCAAGAGTACTTCGATTTATAGAAGTGGTACACCATCTCAAGAATTAATTTGTTCTTTATCAAAAGCTTTAGAATTAGTTAATACCAATCTTCAAGAAAAAATTTCTTTAGTAGATAGATATAACAATAAATTGAGAGAATTTTTATCTAAATATTCTCAAATTATTATTAATAGTCCTTCTGCTTCTGTTCCTCATGTTTTAAATTTTAGCACTTTGGGAATTGATTCAGATAAAATATTACAAGCATTAAGTGAAAAAAACATTTATATTTCTACCAAAAGTGCTTGTTCTAGTGAAAAGCCTCAATCTTTATCAGTGCTAAGTTTAACTAACAGCGAAGAAAGAGCTTCAACAAGTATTAGAGTTAGTTTGTCTCATATAACAACAGAAGAGGAATTAACTATTTTTGAAAAAGAATTTGCCTCAATTTATCAAGAATTTGGAGGCAAATAAGTGAAATTTATTAGTATTAGTGCCTTGTGGTGTTCTTCATGTTTAATTATGAAAAAAAATATAAAAGAGCTGGAATTACAATATCCACAAATAGAATTTATTACTTATGATTTAGATTTTGATGAAGAATCTAAAGCGTATCAAATAACTTCTAAATTACCTGTTTATATCTTAATCAAAGATAATATTGAATTAAAAAGAATTATCGGAGAGCAAAAGAAAGATTTTCTTATTCAAAATATTGAAAATTATTTAATTAAGGAGTAATTATGAAAAAAATTAACAGAATTATTATTTTAACACTATTTATATTTTTTTTATTTCCTTTATTTGGAAAAGCTTTAAATAATAAAGTTAATATATATATATTTTATAGTCGTGATTGTCCACACTGTAAGGTTTTATTACAAGATATTGAAGAAACAAAAAAAGATTTTGCCAATATTCAAGTTTATAAATATGAAGTTGCATATAATTATAATAACTCCGTTTTATTTAGTCGTGTTGCTACTCAATTGAATGTTGATTCTGGGTCCGTTCCTTTTACTGTAATTGGTACAAAGTATTTTATTGGTTATTCAAGTGCTCAAAGCAAACCACTTATTGAATATGCTATAAAAGTATATAGTAAGGCTGATTCTTATAGCGATCCGGTTGGAAAAATTGTTGGTAAAGACTTAACTAATGGAACGGCAACATACGAAGAACTAAAAGAAAAATATTTTCCTGAAGAAAAAGATGATGAAAACAACAAAATAGAAATACCTTTTTTCGGTAGTATTTCAACTAAAAATTTATCTTTACCAATTGTATCTATATTAATTGGTTTTATAGACGGTTTTAACCCTTGTGCCATGTGGGTTTTACTATTTTTAATAAGTGTTTTAATTGGTATGAAAGACAGAAAAAAAATGTGGATTCTAGGATCGATATTTTTAGGAACTTCCGCCATAATATATTTGCTATTTATGGTTGCTTGGTTAAATATTACTGTTTTTTTAGGAACAATTTTTTGGATAAAACTTTTAATAGCTCTAATAGCATTAATAGGGGGAGCTTGGAATTTAAAATCCTTCTTTAATAATAAAGAAGATGGTTGTGAAGTTGTTGATGAGAAAAAAAGAATTAAGGTATTAAACAAAGTTAAAAAAGTAACAACAGGCTCAAAACTTTCTTTAGCAATTATAGGAATAATTGGTTTAGCCGTTTCAGTTAATTTTATTGAATTAACATGTTCTGCTGGTTTACCAGTTGTATTTACTAATATTTTAGCACTAAACAATTTATCATTTCTAGAATATGGTTTTTACTTATTCCTATATATATTGTTTTTCTTAATAGATGATTTAATAATTTTTTTCATAGCAATGAAAACTTTTAAAGTAACTGGATTATCAAATAAGTATGCAAAATATTCTCATTTAATAGGTGGTATTTTAATGGTACTAATAGGAATATTAATGATACTTAAACCTGAATGGCTGATGTTTAACTTTTAAATTGACCCTATATTTTTTATAGAGTATAATAGAACTACTAAATATAACTAAAAAGGTGGTTCTTTTTTATGGAAAAAATATCAATTAATATGCTTTCAAAAGCCGATTCAGTAGAAGGCCAAGGGGTTGGAAGCGCTTATTTAGAACAAGTTAAATTAATTACAGAAGGTGCTAGTGATATTTTTGAAGTTCGTATAAACGATTGGAAAGATGCTGACATTATTCATCATCATACAATTGAACCGATGAATTATTTAAAGATGAAAACAAGTAAAGGGATTAATGTTTGCTACGTTCATTTTTTACCAGAGACTTTGGATGGATCAATAAATTTACCAAAGCCAGCTTTTGAAGTTTTTAAAAAATATTTAATAGATTTTTATAAAAGTGCTGACTATTTAGTTGTAGTTAATCCGATATTTATTCCGGCATTAGAAGCATATAAAATTCCCAAAGAAAGAATTAAATATATACCTAATTATGTATCAAAGGTGGATTTTTATAAAAAATCACAGAATGAAATAGATAAACTAAGAAAGGAAATAGGAGTTACTAAAAATGACTTTGTTGTTTTAGGTGTTGGACAAGTTCAAACTAGAAAAGGAGTTTTAGACTTTGTTGAAGTAGCTAAAAGCATGCCAGAGACAACTTTTATTTGGTGTGGCGGCTTTTCTTTTGGAGCAATAACAGACGGCTACAAAGACTTAAAAAAGGTTTTTGAAACACCTCCAACAAATGTTAAATTCTTAGGTATTATTCCAAGAGATAAAATGAATGATATGTATAATATTGCTGACGTTTTATTTATGCCTTCATATAACGAGCTCTTTCCTATGTCTATTCTTGAAGCATCTAATACAGAGGTACCAATCTTATTGAGAGATTTAGAATTATATGAAAATATACTTTTTGATAATTATTTAAAAGGTGTTGATAATGCAGATTTCATTAAGCAAATTAACCTTTTAAAATCCAAAGATAAAAAATATGAAGAATATAGCAGAAAATCAAAAAATATTAGTGATTTTTATTCAAAAGAAAACGTTTTAAAAATATGGAAAGATTTTTATTTAAAAATATATCAAGAAGATTTATGTAATCATTTAGTCTTTTTAGAAAAAACGGATAAAGAAATGGATAAAATTATTGCTGGTAAAAAGACAGCTATTGTAAGAGGCTCTAATAGTAAAAAATCAATTTACTCTAATACTAAAAAAGGAGATATATTATATTTTGTAACTAAAGGTAAAAGATATATTGAATGCAAAGCTATAACCAAAGAAATAATAAAAAGTGAAAAATTAAATCCAGAAAGCGCTTTGGAATTCTTATTAAAATATCAAGCAGAATTAAATCTATCTGCAGTTAAAATTAAAAAATATTCTGCCAAGAAATATTTAACTTTAATTAAATTTGATGAACTTGAAGTAATAGAACCTTTAAAAAGAATTGAATGTGAATATTTCAATGTTGATGACTGGCTAAATATTAATAAAGAGATTGAGAAGGAGTAATTATGAAGAAAAAAATATTATTTATTTTATTATGTATAATTACTATATTAGGTTGCGTATATGGATTGAAATGGCATAAAGTTTATTTAGAAAACGAAAAAAACAAAACTATTATTGTTAACTATATTAGTGAAATTAATGCTTCTGAATTAACTAATTATCTTCAAGAAAATCCTGTATCATTAGTTTATCTAGGTATTACTAATGATAAAAATTGCCAAGATTTTGAAAAAATATTTTCACAATATATAGAAAAAGAGAATTTAAACGATAAAATAGTTTATATAAATGTTAATGGTTTAATAAATTATGATTTGAATGTTAGTTTAGATAAACTTTATAACACCAGTGATTTTCGTAAAAAGGGTCAATATTTAAAAAATGTTCCGGCATTATTGTTATATAATCACAATACATTAAAAGCTTTTTTAAGTAGTAATGACTTAACAATTGAAATAGTTGATGACTTTTTAAGAGCTAACAAAATAATCGAGGAATAGTATGATAAATATTGTGTTATTTGAACCTGAGATTCCTCAAAATACAGGCAATATTATGAGGACTTGTGTTGCGACTGGGGCTAGACTTCATTTGATAAAGCCGTTAGGTTTTGAATTGTTTGATAAACAATTAAAAAGAAGTGGTATGGATTATATTGATGAATTAGAATATTTTGTATATGAAAATTATCAAGATTTTGCTTCAAAAAATTCAGGCCAATATTTTTATATTACTAGATATGGCCAAAAAACTTATAGTGAAGTTGAATATAATAAAATAAAAGAAAATATCTATTTAGTTTTTGGAAAAGAAAGCACAGGTATTGATAAAACTATATTAAAAGATAATTTAGATCATTGTTTTAGAATACCGATGAAAAAGGATATTCGTTCATTAAATTTGTCCAATTGTGTTGCTTTAATTCTTTATGAAGTTCTTCGCCAAAAATATTTTTTCGGATTATCAAAATATGAAACAATAAAAGGAAAAAACTATTTAAAAAAATAGTTTTTTTTATTTATTTATGATATAATATTAACATATATAGTATAACGGGGTGCATAGAATGAAAAAAATAAGTTTATTATTATTTGCTTTTTTTATATTTTCAATTAAAGTAAATGCTCAATGTACTTCTGAAGAATTAAATAGTTTAATGAAAGAAGTAGGCCAAGTAACTATTAATTATACTTATAACGAAAAAGCAAATACATTTAAAATTATTGCAGAAGGTTTAAGTTCAAATATAAATGGTTATGTAAAAAATGAAGGCGTAATTAATTGGGATGGAAATAAAGAAACATCAATATCTAATTTATTACCTGGAAAAACATATATTTTAGAATTTATTTCTGGCGAAAGCAGTTCTTGTTATCATAAAAAACTAACTTCAAAAAGTATTACCTTACCTTTTTTTAATCAATACTATAAAGATGAATTATGTGTTAACCATGAAAGTTATGATTTGTGTAAAAAATTTGTTTATTATAAAGTTAATTCCTATGAGGAATTTAAATTAAGACTAAATAGTTATATTAAAGGTTTAAAAAAAGAAGAAATTCCAATTGAAAATCCAAAAGAAGAAATAAAAAAAGATCTTTTTACTGAAATGTTAAAATTTTTAGAAAAATATTATCTTTTTATAACAATACCAATAATAGTTGGAGGACTAACAACAATAATAATAATTAAGATCAAAGAAAGAAAAGAGAGTGTTTTATGAAAAAAATAATTGGATTTATATTTGCTTTTAGTATTTCTTTTTTTGCTTTTATAATTTCCTTTTCAGCGTGGGTTGGAAATTCTGTATATGGAATAAATAGAATAGGTGTTGATAACAGCAACAAATTTATTATAGAGGGATGGGCAGTAATCAAAGGACCAGGCGACGTTGGTGCAGAGGTAGATAATATTAATCCGTCATTTAAAATAACAATCTCATTATATAAAGATAGTGCAAAAAGTCAGCCATTGCGCGATGATAATGGTAGCAAAATCGAATTTAATTATACAACAAATATTTTTTATGAAAAAAATCCCTCTTTAATTAATGATGCAACAGTTTGCTATGCTTATAAAGCTGACAGTCAAAAAGATATTTGTAATAGTGCTTCAAATCAAGGGTGGTCTAATGATAAACAATATAGAAACAATTATTTTTTGTTTGAAGATGCAAGTTTTGTTACAAATATGCAAGATATAATTGGAAAATATCTAGAATCAGAAGATTCTAGAAAAAAAGAAGTTGTCTTTAGAAATGGATTTGAAACTTGGTATAAAGTGACGTACAAGCCTCTTTATTTTTCAATAGATTTAACAGTTACTCTATCTAATGGAACGACAAGAACAATTAATGATATAAATTTTTTAAAACAATCAGTGCTTTCAGAAATAAACACTAAATCTGGAGATGTTAGTTTTAATTTTTCTAGTACAGATCGAGTTTTATCAATAGTACAGGGAGGTCACCCTAGGAATTCGGCTACGTTTCGTGGAACAGCAAAAGCTTTTGATCTTAATATATTGACTAATTATACATATAAAGTAGCAGCAGTTCAAGATGGAGCTAGCAGCGGCTTTCCAATTAGTCTAAAATATTTTAAAATGTATAGAGTTTTTTATCAAAAAGATAATCATATTCCAAGTGCTGGAAATTACATGAGTAATGGTCAATCAACATGTGGGGCACCATATACATGGAATAACACTAATAAGAGTGGTTGCTGGGCAGTCGATAGTATTGGCAGTAATAAGTGGATAAGACCTTGGTATTCAGAAGAAGATGGTACTCCTGCTGATGATGTTTGGGTCCCTGCTTTTTGGGTAACATTAACAGGTGGAAACACTACGTCAAGATATGGGTCGGAATGTGTAAATAATTGTCCTTCAATAATAGCACTCCTTGATTCTTTAGAAAATGCGGTTGACAAGGTTAAAGAATTTCCAGATGGATCTGTTATGGTTTCAACAAATCCCGATAGTAAAGAAACTTACAGTTATACTTGTGATGTTTCAGAAAATACCGAAACGAGAACAAGCAATATACCTAAATTAAAAAAAGAAATAATTTTTGATAATAGTTATTGTAAGGTAGAATGTGAAGAAGATGTTTCTGTAAAATATGATGGTAAGAAATACGTTACCGCCGGTATGTGGTTTAAATATCCAATTAATGTAGACGGTAAAAGATTTTGTGAATTTGATTTTTATAACTATAAAAAAATATTTGAAGATTTAAAAATAATTAAAGAGGCTTATAAGTGTACGGCTTGCGACAACACTTACAATGTTAAAACAGATATTGCAACTTGGATTATAAAAGAAGCGCTAGAAAATTGTATTGATTTAAAAGATAATTTTTCAACTGGTCCTAACAAATATACCTTTGATGCTAAAGTTAGTGGAAAATTTGAAATGTCTGGTGGAATACAAAAAGAAGTTGGGTATAAAAAAACAAATGATGGTATTTTAACAAATTCTTTTTCAAACGAATCTTACATCTGCGTTGATAAAGATACATTTAATTTTTCTCCTTGTAACAAAGGAGAAGAGGGCGATAACAGAGTTTTAGTACCAATCACATGGAATTTAAATTCAAATATAAAAGATGCCGTTTATGATATAGCTAATGTATATTATTCAGAACAATCAACAGGTAGAATTGTTACTGAAAGTGAAATGAGTCCAACTGAAAAATATTATTTAGCTGGAGAAGATGGAAGAGTATTTTTCTCTGATGTGAGAGATGCAACATGCAAATATCCATTTAAAATTTTTATAGATGGTATTGCCCGTAATATTGGTGAATATTGGGAGAGAAGGAAAGATGTAGAAATCACATGTGAATATGAAGTTAAAAAGGGATTAATAACATATTCTCAAGAAGATGCTTTTTGTCCTGGACCAACGCCTCCTGGTGGCAGCTGTACAGAAGAACAAGAAAAAAGCACATGTTGTGTTGGTAGCAATACTACTTGTTGTACAAAATGTAAAGAAGGTATAAATGTTAAATATCGTCAAATATCTTTAAACAAAGTTTTCCCTACTCCATCTAAATTAAAAAATAATTATTATGGAAATAATTGGCTTAGTGAAGAAGGTTTAAAAGTAGCAGCTAATATTGAGAAAAAAGGTTATACTTTATATAATCAAACTCCAATTTATTCATTTAGAGCAGGTGTTTTTCAAAATGTTGCTATTAAGTTATATAATTTAACACATAAATATGGACAATTTAATTTAACAGAAGAAGAACAAAGCAAGTTTATAAATAGTAATTTAGATAAATATAAGAGGGGGAACTAAGATGAAAGAATCGTATTTTGCATTAGCGGTATTTGTTATGGGCTTAATTGGTTTAGCAATTTTGGTTTTCTTTCAAACAATTGTAACGACAAATGAAGATGTATATTATGTGCTGAAAGAATCAACAGAGGCTGCAATGTTTGATTCAATTGATTTGGGTTATTATCGAACAAAAGGAGAATTAAGAATTGTTAAAGAAGAGTTTGTTGAGAACTTGACGAGAAGATTTGCTAATTCTTATACAAAAACAACTGACTATACAATAAATATTTATGATATAATAGAGATACCACCAAAGGTTAGTGTGGAAGTCATTATTGGAAATGAAGTCAAAATTTACAATTATGAAATCGATGATTTCAATGTTGTAAATAAAATTGATTCTGTATTGGAATCCAATTTTAGAGTTTATGAAAATAATAAAATAAAGAAATAAGGAGGAAAAAAGATGCAAAATTTTGCTTTTAACATTAAGAAGTTCTTAAGTAATAAGAACACAGTAACAATTTTAGGGGTTATTTTGGGAATAGTAGTATTATATTTTGCTTACAATTTTAGAGTAAATCAAGCAATAAAACCACAAAGGATGCCTTACGCATTGGAAACTATCCAACCAAGAACAAAAATTACGGATAAAATGATTGGTTATGCAGATATACCACCAGCAATGATCCAAGGTAAAGTAATTCAAAATGCAAATTTGATTATTGATAAATATTCAAATTACAACACAATGATACCTGAAGGAAGTTTGTTTTATGATGGGACTATAGTTACAGCTGATGATTTACCGGATTCATATTTAGTAAATGTTCCAGTTGGTTTTGTTCCTTTCAGTTTAAATGTAGATGTTAATACTTCATATGGAAATTCAATTTTTCCAGGTAATTATATCGATGTTTACTTTAAAGCTATAGACGATACTGGTAAAGTAATGGTTGGTAAATTAGTAGAAAATATTCAAGTTTTGGATGTTAAAGATCGTAATGGAAAGCATGTTTTTGAAAACACAGATGAAGAAAGAATATCAAATAGTATTATTTTCGCATTACCTGAAGACATGCATTTGTTATTAAGAAAAGGTTATTTTCTAGAAGAAAATGATGAAATTAAAGCCGAATTAATTCCAGTTCCAAATACTTCTTCATATTATACAGAAGTTGGAGCAATTAATGTTTCAAATCAATATTTGAAAACATTTATTGAATTAAAGACAGCTGTTGTGCCTGAAGACCAATTACCTGAAATTGGAGAAGAAATAACTAAAGAAGTTGAAAAAACAGAATAGTAAGAAGTAAAAAAGGGGTGCAGATATGTACGAGGACAATTTGTTTAATAATATAGATTTTGGCCCTTTAAAAGAATATCTTAATGATGACGATATTACGGATGTTGACTATGGTAATAATGGTCAATTATGGATTAAGAGTTTATCAAAAGGCGTTTATAGAGCTGAAAAACAAGACGCAAACAATGCAATTATTGAAAAAATAGCATTTCAATGTTCAAATATTATGGGTAAAACATTTAATATGGCTCATCCATTTCTAGATGCCGAAAGTGCTGAATTGCGTTTAAATTTTATTCATGATTCGATTGCTAAAAACGGTATATCAATGGTTATGAGAAAAACTC
>CAYWQQ010000001.1:5889-60229 GCA_964461005.1 uncultured Muribaculaceae bacterium | reverse complement strand
TGGAGAATTTACCAAAAGAGCATATTTAAATGGCAGAATTGATTTAATAGAAGCAGAAGGGGTCATGGATTTAATAGAAGCTAAAACAGAAAAAATGAGGAAAGTTGCTTTTAACCAATTATCAGGTAATGTTTCAAATAAAATTAAAGAACTAAGAGAAAATATAAAAGCAATTTTGGCAAATATTGAAGTAAATATTGATTATCCAGAATATGAAGATGAAGTTATTGTTACAAATGAGATGATAAAAACACAATTAAGCATAATTAATACAAAAATAGCTAAAATAATAACTGATTCTCAAGAAGGACAAATCATTAAAGAAGGAATTAAGGTTTTAATTTTAGGAAAACCCAACGTTGGTAAAAGTAGTATCTTAAATAAATTGCTAAACGAAAACAAGGCAATTGTTACCAACATTCCCGGAACAACTCGAGATATAGTTGAAGGAACGATAAATATAGAAGGAATACTATTTAAGATTGTTGATACAGCAGGGATTAGAAAGACAAATAACTTAGTAGAAAAAATCGGTGTTAAGAAAAGCTTAGAATTAATTGAACAATCCGATTTAATCATTTACACAATTGAAAAAGGCCAATTATTAGATGAAGAAGATATAAAAACCATTAAAAAAATA
This sequence comes from uncultured Muribaculaceae bacterium, assembly GCA_964461005.1. Taxonomy (GTDB): domain Bacteria; phylum Bacillota_I; class Bacilli_A; order RF39; family UBA660; genus JAAZBI01. The sequence goes on along the minus strand of CAYWQQ010000001.1, from coordinate 59,589 downwards.
AAAAACAAACCCAAAATAATATTTGTAAATAAAAACGATTCAACAAAGCAAAAAAAACCGATAAAAATAGAGGGAGAAACAATAGTTGAAGGAAACACCATTGAAGAAGAAGGACTAAAAGAACTAAAAACAGCAATTATTAATCTCTTTAAACTTGATAAGATGGAAGAAAAAGATTTTAATTTTATAACAAATTCAAATCAAATAGCATTTCTTAAAAAAATAGTATCTATTTCAGAAATCGTAGCAAAAAAGCTAAAAGAAAATATGCCTATTGATATAATTGAAATAGATCTAAAAGAAATTTTCAACATATTGGGCTTCATTATTGGAGAAAACAATGAACAAGAGATAATAAATTATATTTTTAAAAATTTTTGTTTAGGGAAATAGCACTTTTTGTGTTATTTTTTGTTTTATTGTGGTTTTTAGCAACAAAAAGTGTTATAATGTATAAGTATACGAAGAATGTTTTTTTTGTCTAGAAAGGTGATTTTATGAGCTTATTAGAAAAATATGAAAATTGAAAGTTTAGAATTAATTAATTATAGAAACTATGAAAAACTAAAAATGGATTTTGGTTCTAAAATAAACATCCTTTTAGGTAAAAATGCAGCAGGTAAAACAAATATTTTAGAAAGCATATATGTTTTGGCTTTAGCAAGATCATATCGCACAAATGAAAACGAAAATTTAATTAATCAAATCAAAGACAATTCAATAATTAAAGCTCGTATAAAACATTCTCAAAAAAGTAAAATAGACGAACATAAAATAGTTTTTAATAAAAAAGGTAAAATTGTTATGTTTAACAATAAACCTTATAAAAAAATCAGTGATTATATTTCTAAATTTAATGTTATTATTTTTCAACCAGAAGATTTTTATTTGATTAAGGGATCTCCAAAAGAAAAAAGAAAATATTTTAATTTGGAAATTGGGCAAATAAATAATAGATATTTATTTGAATTAGGAGAATATAATAATCTCATAAAAAACAAAAACGAATATTTAAAAAGAATAGATTTCAATAATTACGATAAGAATTATTTAGAAACTGTTAATTTTCAATTATCAAAAAGAGCAAAAAATATATATTTAGAAAGAAAAAATTTTTTAAACAGAATAAATGAAAAAATAATTGAAATAAATGAAAAATTAAAAATTTTTGAAGGCATTAATATTTCTATGACATCTGCTGTTGATTTAATTGAAGAAGACAATATAGAAGAAAAATTATATTTAAAATATAATAATTGTGTATTAAAAGAAATACAAATGAAACAAACACTATTTGGACCTCATAGAGATGATTTTACCATTATTATTGATAATAAAGATGCAAACGAATTTTGTTCTCAAGGCCAACAAAGAATGGCGATTTTGATGCTTAAATTAAGTGAAATAGAAGTTTTTAAAGATATTACAAGTGAATATCCTGTGCTATTATTAGATGATATTTTTAGTGAATTAGATCAAGAAAAAAAGCAAAAGATCATAAAATATTTATACAAGAGGATGCAAATAATCATAACTACAACAGACCTCAATGATTTAAATAAAGAAATATTAAATAAAGCAGATATTTATGTTATTAGAAATAAAAAAATAAAAAAACAAGATAGAAAGACAGAGGATTAAAATGGAAAGAGATAAAAATTATAATAGTTCTAATATTCAAGTTTTAGAAGGACTAGAAGCTGTAAGAAAAAGACCAGGTATGTACATTGGCTCAACAGGAAGTAGAGGTTTACATCATTTGGTTTGGGAAATAGTTGATAATGCAGTTGATGAAGCATTAGCGGGCTATTGTGATAAAATTGAAGTTATTTTAGAAATGAATGGAATCGTTACTGTAAAAGATAATGGTAGGGGAATTCCAACGGATATTCACCCTAAAACGGGTCTCTCAGTGGTTGAAACAATATTTACTGTTTTGCATGCTGGAGGTAAATTTGGTGATGGAGGATATAAAGTTTCTGGTGGTTTACATGGTGTTGGAGCTTCTGTAGTTAATGCACTAAGTGAATTTTTAGAAGTAAATATCTGTTTAGACGGAAAAAAATATTTTCAAAGATTTGAGAATGGTGGAAAATCAGTAGAGCCTTTAAAAATTATTGGTGAATGTTCAGATGAATTATCCGGAACAACAGTTTCATTTAAGGCTGATGAAACAATTTTTGAAGAAACAACAGAATATGAGTATGACATACTAAAAGTTAGAATTAGAGAACTTGCATTTTTGAATAAGGGAATCAAATTCATTCTAATTGATAATAGAGAAAATAAGAAAACAGAAGAATTTGTTTATCAAGGTGGAATTGCAGAATATGTTTCTTTTTTAAACAAAAACAAAGAAACAGTAAATAAAGAAGTTATATATTTTGAAGGTATAGAAGACGAGATTGAGTTAGAAATAGCCTTACAATATAATGACGGTTACTCAGCAAATGTATATTCTTTTGTCAATAATATTAATACTTATGAAGGTGGAACTCATGATGAAGGGGTAAAAAGAGCTTTAACTAGAATTGTTAATAATTATGCTAAAAAAAGCAATTTTTTGAAGTCGAATGAGGAAGGATTCACAAGTGACGACATTAGAGAAGGTTTAACAATGATAATTTCTGTTAAACATCCTAATCCACAATTTGAAGGGCAAACAAAAACAAAACTAGGAAATATAGAAGTTAGGAAAATTAGTGATAATCTTTTTGCAAAAGGTTTTGAAAGATTTTTGTTAGAAAACCCTGATGAATCTAAAAAAATAATGGAAAAAATTTTTACAGCAGCTAAAGCTAGATTGGCGGCCAAAAAAGCTCGCGAATTGACAAGAAGAAAAAGCGCTTTAGAAATTTCTAGTTTACCGGGCAAATTAGCTGATTGTTCATCAAAAGATGCAACTATTTCCGAACTATTTATCGTGGAAGGGGACTCGGCTGGAGGAAGTGCTAAAGGTGGAAGAGATTCTAGAACTCAAGCCATATTGCCTTTAAAAGGAAAAATTCTAAATGTAGAAAAAGCAAGAATAGATAAGATTTTGGGTAATGATGAAATTAGGTCGTTAATAACAGCAATTGGAACTGGCATCGGAGAAGAATTTAATATTGAAAAATTGCGTTATCACAAAATTATAATTATGACAGATGCGGATGTAGATGGGGCACATATTACAACATTATTGCTAACATTTTTTTACAGATTTTTCAGATCTTTAATAGAAAACGGATATATCTATATAGCACAACCACCTTTATATTCAGTGGAATATGGAAAAAATAAAGAATATGCTTTAGGTGATAAAGAGCTAGATGAGATAGTCAGTAAATATCCAGAAGGTGCAAAAGTAAACATTTCTAGAAATAAAGGTTTAGGAGAAATGAACCCTGAAGAATTAAACGAAACAACAATGGATATAGAAAATAGATATTTAATAAAAGTCAATATAGAAGATGCAATAAGAGCAGATCAAGTTTTTTCGGTGCTTATGGGTGAAGAGGTAGAACCTCGTAGAAATTTTATAGAAGAAAATGCTTTATTTGTTAAAGATTTAGATATATAGGAGGAAGAAATGAACGAAACAGATAAATTAATACAGGTAAATATATCAGATAAAATGGAATCAGCTTTTTTGAGCTATTCAATGAGTGTAATTGTTTCAAGAGCTCTTCCTGATGTTAGAGACGGTTTAAAACCGGTTCATCGTAGAATTTTGTATACAATGTTTGAAGAAGGATTTACTCCTGATAAAAAGTATGTAAAAAGTGCAAATACTGTAGGTAACGTATTAGCACATTATCATCCTCATGGAGACTCTTCTGTTTATGACACAATGGTTAGAATGGCTCAAGATTTTAATTATCGTTATCCATTAATAGATGGCCATGGTAACTTTGGTTCCGTTGATGGAGATGCAGCGGCACATCAACGTTATACAGAATCAAAATTAGGGAAAATCTCTTTAGAGATGGTAAGAGATATAAATAAAAATACAGTTGATTTTATGGCAAACTATGATGGCCAAAGAAAAGAGCCTATAGTATTGCCGAGCCGTTTTCCTAATATATTGGTTAATGGTACGATGGGTATTGCTGTTGGTATGGCTACAAATATCCCCCCTCATAATTTAGGAGAAGTTATAGATGCGTGCGTTAATTATATTGATAATAAAGAAATAAGTATATTAGAATTAATGAATTATATTAAAGGGCCAGATTTTCCGACAGGAGCTTGTATTTTAGGAAATTCTGGAATTAAAAAAGCATATGAAACAGGAAAAGGATCTATAACTATTAGAGGAGAGGCTTTTGTTGAAGAAAAAGAGAATAGAAAGAGAATAATTATTACCTCTTTGCCTTACCAAGTAAATAAAGCAATGTTAATTACTAAAATTGCTGATTTAGTTAGAGAAAAGGCAATTGAAGGAATAAGCGATTTGCGCGATGAAACAAGTTTAAAAACAGGGACAAGAGTAGTAATTGAATTAAAAAAAGAAGCAAATGCAAATGTTATTTTAAATAATTTATATAAACAAACGCCATTACAAAGCAATTTCAGCATAAATTTATTAGCCTTATCAAATAATGAACCGAAAGTTTTAAATTTAAAAGAAATAATTAGTAAATATGTCGAATTTCAATATGAAATCATAACAAGAAGAACCAAGTTTGATTTAGAAAAATGTGAAAATAGGGCGCACATATTAGAAGGGCTAAAAATAGCTTTGGATAACATTGATGCAATTATTAAATTAATTAAAGAAGCAAAAGATGATGTAGTTGCCAAAAAGCAATTGATTGAAAAGTATAATTTAACAGAGATTCAAGCTGATTCCATATTAGAAATGAAATTAAGACGTTTAACTGGTTTAGAAAGATCAAAAATTGAATTAGAATTAGCTGAATTAGCCAAATTGATTGCAGAATATAAAGAAATATTAGCAAATAGCGAAAAAATTTATGAAATAATAAAACAAGAGCTGTTAGAAATAAAGGCAAAATATAGTGACGAGAGAAAAACCGAAATAGATATGACAGCTATTGATTTTATAGAAGACGAATCTTTAATACCGACAGAAGATATTATTATTACTTTAACCAATAAAGGATATATAAAGAGAATAACTTCTGATACATACAAAATTCAAAATAAAGGTGGAGTTGGAGTAAAAGGAATGAGTACTAACGAAGAAGACTTCGTACAGAATTTAATTACAATGTCCACTCATGACTACTTGTTATTTTTTACAAACAAAGGTAAAATATATCGAGTTAAAGGATATGAGATACCACAATATAGTAGACAGGCAAAAGGATTACCTATAGTCAACTTACTTCCAATTGAAAAAGATGAAGTTGTAAATTCTATTTTGTCTATTTCTCCATCAGATCAAGATGGCAATCTTGTGTTTGCAACTAAAAAGGGAAATATTAAAAAAACAAGGTTGTTAGAGTTTGAAAATATAAGGAAAACAGGAAAAATAGCAATCTCATTAAAAGACGACGACGAACTTATAGGTGTGAGAAAGATTGTTGAAGGTAACAACGTTATGTTAGCATCTTCTTTAGGAAGGATGGTTTGCTTTGACGAAGCGGAAGTTAGAGTAATGGGAAGAAGTGCTGGGGGAGTAAGAGGAATTAATCTCGGAAACGCAGAGTGCGTTGGAATTGAGATTGCTATTCCAAACAAAGAAGTTTTAGTAGCGACGGAAAAGGGCTACGGTAAAAGAACAAAAGTTGAAGATTATCGTACAACCCATCGAGGTAGCAAAGGTGTTAAGACATTAAACACTACTGAAAAGAATGGAAAAATTATTTCATTTAAAATTGTTGATGATGAAGAAGATTTAATAATAATAAGTGATAACGGTATGATTATAAAACTTCCTATCTCTCAGATATCAATAATGAGCAGAGTTACTCAAGGAGTTAGACTCATCAATTTGAAAGACGAACAAAAAGTATCTGCTGTATTTAATATAGTAAAAACAGACAGTGATAACGAAGAAGACGAGTAGTCTTCTTTTTGTTCCACGTGAAACATGATTAATAGTAAAACATAGTTCCACGTGAAACATATAAAGTGATAATATACAAAACCCTTTAAAATAAAAGTGTTTGTTTTCTAAATGCTAACACAAATATTTCCCGGGAAATATATTTATACAGATTGAAATTATTTTAAAAATCAGGTATATTGTAAGAGGTACAACAAAAGTGATGTAATCAGGTCAGATTCGGAAGAAAGCAGCCTCACCGTCCTCCTTTTGTGTGTACCATTTTTATTAGAGAGGTATAAAATGAATGATTTCATGTTAGAAGCATTAAAACAAGCGGAGAAAGCAATGAAACAAAACGAGGTTCCAGTTGGAGCAGTTTTGGTTTCAAACAACAAAATAATTGCAAAAGCTTATAATAAAAGAGAAAAGACAAAATCTATTTTAGCCCATGCTGAAGTTTTAGTTTTACAAAAGGGAAATAAAGTAATAAATGATTGGCGTTTCGATAACTGTGAACTTTATGTAACGTTAGAACCTTGTAAAATGTGTATGGAAATAATAAAACAGTCAAGAATAAAAAAAGTATATTACGGAGCTAAGCAAACAAGCAAAACAAACCAAACAGAATCAACAAATTTTGAATATATTTCCAATGATAAATGTAAAAACATTCTTAAAATTTTTTTTCAATTAAAAAGAAAAAAATGAGATATATTAATAATAAAAAAAATGATATAATTAACTATGTAAGTAGGTGACAAAATGAATTATAAAGCATTATATCGAAAATATCGCCCAGAAAATTTTGAGCAAGTGGTTGGTCAAAAAGAAATTGTCTGTACTTTGCAAAATTCAATAAAAGAGGGCAAAATAGGTCACGCATATTTATTTAATGGCCCTAGAGGTATTGGCAAGACTAGTTTAGCTAAAATATTTGCTAAAGCGGTTAATTGTTTAAACAACCAAAATGGATCTCCATGTAATAAATGTGAGGTTTGCTCTTCTATCTCAAAAGAAGAAGTAACTGATATTATAGAAATTGATGCGGCTTCGAATAACGGAGTAGATGAAATCAGAGATTTAAAAAGCAAAATTAGTCTTGTACCTACAGTTTGCAACTATAAAGTATATATTATTGATGAAGTTCATATGCTCTCTACAGGAGCATTTAATGCGCTTCTTAAGACTTTGGAGGAACCGCCTAAAAACATTATATTTATTTTAGCAACAACTGAAATTCATAAAGTACCATTAACGGTTATCTCTCGTTGCCAAAATTTCAATTTTAAAAAAATCAGTGATAAAGAAATATCAAAACAATTAAAACTGATTTCAAATAAAGAAAAAATAAATATAGAAGATGATGCTTTAGATGTTTTGGCATCAAATGCTAATGGTGGCTTAAGAGATGCAATAGGCTATTTAGAACAGGTTTCTTCAATTTCAGGAAATCATATTACTAAGATAGATGTGGAAAGTCTATTTGCATTGACGAATGTAGAAGAAATATCTAAACTAATTAAAAATATTTTTGAAAATAGAACAATAGAAATATTTAAACAAATAAAGGAAATAAATCAAGCAGGAAAAGACTTTGAAAAAATAACTCAAGAAATAGTGGTTTTTCTAAAAGATATGCTTTTTTATAAAAAAGCTCCAAAATATTTTTTAGAATATTCAAAATATGATATTTCTCTATATTTTAAAGATTATAAACTTAATGAAGAATTAATAAATGAAAGTATAAATATTTTTTTAGAAGCTATGAATAATTATAAAAATTCCTCTACACCAAAACTGATTTTTGAAATTGCTATTCTAAGATTAGTAAATATTTTTGAAAAGTGCGAAGAAGAAGTTATGGCTAATAAAACAACAATTGAAACTAAAGAAACAATAGAACATGATTCTGAAAATATGATAGAAAATAATGATGATTTTGGAGAAATAAAGCTAGATTTGCCAAAAGTTAAAGTTGAAATAAGTAAAAAAATACTTATAAATAATACTATTGTAAAAGCAGATAAAATTAAATTAAAAGAGGTAAAAAAGAGTTTTGAACAAATATCAACTTTTCTGGTAAACAAAGATTTTAAAAATGTAGCAGCTCTTTTATGTGATGGATCAGCAGCATGTATAGGAGAAAATGACATTGTATATGTATATAAATATAATGGATTGGTGGAAAAAGCTGATAACATGATTGAAGATGTTGAAAAATTAGTAAAGAACATTTTAAAAGCTAAATATAGAATAATTAATATTTCTGAAGAAAATTGGAAGATAATTAGAAATTTTTATTTAGAAAAAATTAAAAACAAAGAACCAATAGAATTGCTTGAAGAAAAAGAAATAATAGCAAAACCTAAAAAAGAGGTAAAAGAATTGGCTAAAGCAATTTCAATGTTTGGTAATGAAATAATAGAAATAAAATGAAGAGGTGTAATATATGAACATGCAATTAATGATGAAACAAGCTCAAAAAATGCAAAGTGATATTTTGAAATCGAAAGAAGAAATCAATCAAAAAATATTTCCCGGGAAATATTCTTATTTGCAAATTGAAATTAATGGCAAAAAAGAAGTTGTTAAAGTTACAATTGACAAAAATTTAAAAATATCTGATGAAGAAGATATTGAAATGTTAGAAGATGTAATATCTTTGGCCTTAAAAGATGCAATTTGCAAGGTTGATAAAGAGACAGAAGAAAAATTAGGGAAATATGGTTCTGGAATGGCGGGCCTATTATAATGAATTATCCTAAAAGTATTAATGATTTAATTGATTGTTTTAAAGACTTGCCTGGTATAGGAGAAAAAACTGCAGAGAGAATGGCTTTATCAACATTAAATTTTGAAAAAGAAAAATTAGATTTTTTTGCAAAAGCCTTTATTGACGTAAAAAACAAAATCAGAAAATGTAAAATATGTAATAATATTTCGGAAAACGAATTATGTGAAATTTGTATGGATAACAGCAGAAATAACAAAAAATTATGTATAGTGGAAGACATTAGAAGTATTATTCTATTTGAAAAAAACAAAATATTTTCAGGAAGATATCACGTGTTTGATAAATTAATTTCTCCAATTGAAGGAATTGGTCCAGATGATATTGATATTAACAAACTATTAGAAAGAATTGTTAAAGAAGAAATTAAAGAAATAATTATTGCAATAAAACCTTCTTTAGAGGGCGAAACAACTGCTATGTATATTAAAAAAAGTTTAGAAAGCAACAAAAATATAATTGTTTCGAAAATAGCACAAGGTATTCCAATGGGAGCGGCTATGGAATATATCGATCCATTGACTTTAGAAACTGCTTTCTATAATCGTAAGGAAATATAAAATGAGGTGACGCATATGTTTGATAGTATATATAATAGTGAGCAACAAATTTGTTTATTATTAAAAGAGCAAATAGAAAAAGAACATATCAGTCACGCTTATCTAATTTGTTGTGAAGATATTAAAACAGCAAACAATTTTGCTGTTTCTTTAGCAGAAAATTTAATAAAAAGCGACAAGCAAAGTATTACCATTATTGAACCAGATGGTCTTTGGATAAAAAAGGAACAAATTATAAATTTGAAAAACAAATTTATAACAAAATCTTTTTATAATTCGAGGAATGTTTATATCATTAAATCTTGTGATCAATTAAATGTTCATGCTGGTAATAGTATGCTAAAATTTTTAGAAGAACCAGAGGAAAATATTACTGGTATTTTGACAACAACAGCCTTAAATAATGTTCTTTCAACTATTGTTTCAAGATGTCAAATAATAAAATTAAAAAACGAATCAAGTTTGTTGAATATTTTTGAAAATTCGAATTTAGATGATAATATAGACATAATAATTGAAGAAATGTTTAATTTTATTACTAAATATGAAACACAAGGCTTAAATATATATTTAGAGATAAGTAATTACTGGAATGATAATAATTTGACAAAGGAAAAGCTTCAGCTTAATATAACGATTCTTATATATATTTATAAAAGCATACTAAATTATATTTATACAAATGAAGTTGAATACTTTAAAAATTATAAAGATAATATAAAACAAATTTCTAAATGCAAAAAAAAGGATAATATATTGAAAAAAATAATGATATTGTCTTCAATAAAAGAAAAAATAAAAAATAATTTAAACACAAATTTAATTATAGATAAAATATTAATTGAATTTAACAAGGAGGATCAAAAATGATAGAAGTAGTTGGTATAGTTTTTGAAAAAGGCTCAAGAATATACTATTTTTCGCCTAATGGTGAATCAAAATATCAAAAAAACGATAGAATAATTGTAGAAACAGATCGAGGCTTACAAATAGGAACTGTTGTTCAAGAAAACATCGCTTTACATAAAAGTAAATTAAAATTACCTCTAAAAAGTATATATAGAATTGCCAATGACGAAGATGAAAAAACACAAATTCAAAATAAAGAAGAAGCAAAAAAGGCAATTAGTAAAGTTGAGAAATTAGTTACTAATTTGCGATTGGATATGAAAATAGTTGATGCTGAATTTACTCTTGATAAAAGACAATTAATGTTTCATTTTCTTTCGGAAAATAGAATTGATTTTAGGGAGCTAGTAAAAGAAATTGCTAAAATATATAAAACAAGAATAGAATTAAGACAAATTGGTATTAGGGATAAAGCAAAAAACATAGGAGGCATAGGGGTTTGTGGCAGAGAACTATGTTGTTCAAAATTTCTAACAGATTTTGACAATGTTTCTATAAATATGGCTAAAAACCAAAATATTGCTTTAAACCCAACAAAAATAAATGGCTCTTGTGGGAGATTACTTTGCTGTTTAAACTATGAAAATGATCTTTATTCAAATTTGAAAAAAGAATTGCCTTTAATGGGAGAAATTATTAATACCAAAGAGGGAAAAGGTAAAGTAGTAGCAATTAATGTTTTAAAGCAAGCATATAAGTTAAAGTTAGAAAATAATGAAATAATAGAAATTATAAAATAGAAAGATTGGAGGATTTATAATGAATCAAAAAAGTTACAATGGATCACCAACTTTATATTTGGTTCCTACTCCAATAGGCAATTTAGAAGATATGACATATAGAAGCATAAATATTTTAAAAGAAGTTGATGCAATTTTTTGTGAAGACACAAGAGTGACATTAAATTTACTAAACCATTTTGATATTAAAAAAAAGTTAATTGCTTCACATGACCATAATGAAGAACAAACTAAAGAACTAATGGTGGATTATTTATATCAAGGGAAAAGTATAGCTATCGTAACTGATAGAGGCACACCGATAATTAGTGATCCGGGATATAAAGCAGTACAATATATTATTCAAAAAGGATATAATGTAGTTGCTTTGCCTGGCCCAACAGCTTTAATTCCAGCACTTATTGTTTCTGGAATTGAACCATCTCCCTTTTTATTTTATGGATTTACGGATAGCAAAAAAATAAAAAGAGAAAAAGAACTTCTAGAATTGAAACAATTAAATGCAACATTGATTTTTTACGAATCACCACATCGCATCAAGAAAACAATACAATCAATGCTAGATATTTTAGGAAATAGAAAGATATCGATTTCTAGAGAGATATCAAAAAAATTTGAAGAAATATATCGAGGTAACATTTGTGATTTTGTTGATTTAGAAGCAAAAGGTGAATTTGTTATTGTTGTTGAAGGAAATAAACAGAAAAGTGAAAATACGAAAGATGTTTTTTTAGAGATTGAAGAATTAATAAGAGAAGGACACAAAAAAAATCAAGCAATTGGTAAAGTATCTAAAAAAAATTTGATAGATCGCAATGTTTTATATAAAGAATATATCAATAGGAAGTGATAAAATGAAATTAGTAGTAGGTTTAGGAAACCCTGGAAAAAATTATGAACAAACAAGGCATAACGTTGGTTTTAGAGTAATTGATTCTATAGCTGATTTTTATAATATAAAAAAATATAAGCAAAAAAAAGAAGGCTTATATTTTGAATTGGAAACGGAAACAGAAAAATTTATATTTTTAAAACCACAAAGTTATATGAATTTATCTGGTATAGTTGTTAAAAACTTTATTAATTTCTTTAAAATAGATATAGAAGAAATAATAATTATTAGTGATGATATAGATTTACCTATTGGTAAAATAAGATTAAAAGCTCAAGGTAGTTCTGGCGGTCATAATGGCTTAAAGAATATAGAAGAAGCGATTGGTAGTTCTAAATATAAAAGAATAAAAATAGGTACAAATAACGAAAAAATGTTTTCTGCAGAAAAATATGTTTTAGAAAAATTTTCCAAAGAAGAAAACAAGAAAATAGAAAATTCGATTGAAGAAGTGAAAAAAATTATATTTGAATATTTCAAAGAGGATTTTAATAGTTTGATGAACAAATATAATTAGTGGAGGTAAAAATGAGAGCTTTTGAAAAAATAAGTTATCAGCAGTTTGAAAAAGATTTTTCAAAAAAAGTTAATTATGAAGATATAAAACTTCCAGAGAGGAAAACCTTGTCGTCAGCTGGCTATGATTTTTTTCTGCCTTCTGCATTAAATATAGAACCAAATGAAATTGTTGAAATTTCAACGGGGATAAAAGTTTGTCTAGATTATAATGAATTTTTAAGTATTGTTGTAAGAAGTAGCTTGGGAATAAAATATAATTTAAGAATGTGTAATCAAATTGGTATTATCGATTCTGATTATTATAATAATGATGAAAATGAAGGACATATAATAATTTTTCTTAAAAATGAAGGAAAAGAAACAATAAACATTGAACAGGGAAAAGGATTTGTTCAAGGTATTCTATTAAACTATTTAACTGTGACTAACGAAGAGAAAGTAGACAAAATTAGAAAAGGTGGATTTGGAAGTACAGATAAGGAGGTAAAAAATGAGTAAAGGTAAATATTATATTACGACCTCAATAGTATATGCCTCAGCAAAACCGCATATTGGTAATACATATGAAGCTGTTTTAGCAGATGCAATTGCCAGATATAAGCGTTTAGAAGGATATGATGTGTTTTTTCAAACCGGAACAGATGAACATGGTTTGAAAATAGAAAAAAAAGCTTTTGAAAATAATCAAAGTCCTCAAGAATATGTTGATGGAATTTCTTCACAAGTAAAAGAAATATGGGATTTAATGGATTGTTCATATGATTCTTTTGTTAGAACGACAAATCCGGAACATAAGGAAATAGTTAAAAAAATTTTTAAGAAAATGTTAGATAATGGAGATATATATAAAGGTAATTACGAAGGACTATATTGTGTTCCTTGTGAATCGTTTTTTACTAATAGTCAATTGGTTGATGGTAAATGTCCTGATTGTGGTAGGGAAGTCACTTCTGTTTCAGAAGAAGCATATTTTTTAAAATTATCGAAATATGTAGATAAATTAAAAAAATATTATGATGATAATCCTGATTTTATTGAACCAATTAGTCGTAAAAATGAAATATATAACAATTTTATTAAGCCAGGGTTACAAGATTTATGTATTTCAAGAAGTTCTTTCCAATGGGGTATTCCTGTCCCTGTTGAAGAGAAACATGTAATATATGTTTGGATTGATGCCTTAACAAATTATATTAATTTTATTGGTTATGATCCAGAAAATTCCAACAATAAAGAATTTTTAAATTTATGGCCAGCAGATTTACATATAATTGGTAAAGATATTTTGAGATTTCATATGATATATTGGCCAGTAATATTAATGTCTTTGGGATTAGAACTTCCCAAAAAAATATACGCTCATTCATGGTATATAAATAATGAAGGGAAAATTAGCAAATCAAAAGGGTCTTTAAATTATGCTGATGAATTAGCAAACATTTTTGGTGTGGAAGCACTGCGCTATTATTTGCTAAGCGAAATGCCTTATGCTAATGATGGCCTGATTTCTGAAGAATTAATTACTGAAAAAACAAATTCGGATTTAGCAAACAACTTAGGTAATTTGATAAATAGAACAATCGCTATGAACTCAAAATATTTTAATAGTCAAATTATTGAGGGTAAAAATTGTGACCAAATTGATCAAGAACTGATTGATTATGCCTTAAAAACAAAAGATAATGTAAAACAAAAAATGAATGATTTACATGTTAGTGACAGTTTGTCAGAAATAATTAATTTATCAAGAAGATGTAATAAATATATAGATGAAAAAGCTCCTTGGTTATTAGCTAAAGATGAATCAAAAAAAGAAGAATTAAAAACAACGATATACAATTTGCTAGAATCAATTCGTTTTATTGGTGTTTTATTACAGCCATACATGCCTAAAACGTCTCAAAAAATATTAAATATTTTTGATATTGAAGATAGAAGTTTCGGTACAATAGAAAAATTTGGATATTTGAGTAATAAAAATAAAATTGAAAAGATAGAACCTTTATTTATGAGAATAGAAAAAAAATAAAATTATACCAAAAAATGGTATAATTTTTTTATAGGAGAAAAAAATTATGTTTATTGATACTCATTGTCATATTGATGAATTAAGTGAAGAAGAAATAATTAAATATATAGAGAATGCAAAAAGGAATAAAGTAGAAAAGATGATAATATCAGCGGTTGATTTAGAAACTAGTATGAAAGTTGTTGAAATATCTAATAGATACGATAATTTATATTGTACAATTGGTATTCACCCCAACAATATAGAAAATATTCAAGATAACTATATTTCTGTACTTGAAAAACTAGCAATTAATTCGAAAGTTATAGGAATAGGAGAAATAGGATTAGATTTTTTTTATGGTAGAGAAAATATAAGTCAGCAAGTCAAAATTTTCGAACAACATTTATTGCTAGCAGAGAAATTGCAATTGCCTGTAATAATTCATAATCGAAACGCCAATCAAGAAACATTGGAAATAGTCAAAAAACACAACTTGAGAGGAGTTTTTCACTGTTTCTCATCCGATTTGAATTTTGCCAAAGAAATAATTAATATAAATTACAAATTAGGGATTGGTGGCATAATAACTTTTAAAAACAGCAATTTAAGAGATGTGATTAAAGAAATAGATATTGAACATTTGCTTTTAGAAACAGATTCACCATATTTATCACCAGAACCAAAAAGAGGGCAAAATAATGAGTCGGCAAATATAAAATTTATTGCTGAAGAAATCGCAAAAATTAAAGATAAAACTATTGATTTTGTTGCCCAACAAACAACAACCAATGCATTGACATTATTTGACTTTAGTAGTTAAAAATGTTACAATTATAAAGGTAAGAGGTGATATAATGAAAAGCAAATTATTTAAAATAATTAAAGTAATATATGCGTTTTCTTTTGTTATAGCTTTTTCGTTAGTGTTGCCTTATGAAATAAAAAACACAGGAAAAATTGAAAAACTTAAACCAATTTCAATTGAAAATATAAAATATAACTCTGTTCCAAAAGATGTTTCTGAAAAATTAATTCTTGACAAATTTATTGGAGAATTAACTGGATATGGCCCTGATTGTCAAAAGTGCAGCGGAATTACCGCTAGCGGACACGATGCCAGAAATGGTAATATTTACTATTATGATAAAGACTATGGTCAAATAAGAATTGTCGCTTCATCTGAAAAATATAAATTAGGAACGATACTAAGAATCAATTCAAAAAGAATTTCTTCCGAACCTTTCTATGCAATAATTTTAGATCGAGGTGTTAGAGGAAATGTAATAGATTTACTTTTTGCAACACAAGAAGAAGCAAGATTTGTTGGAAGACAAAAAAATCTGACGTTTGAAATAATGCGAATAGGAAGATAAAAGATTGTTTAAACAATCTTTTTATATAAGAAGAGGTAAAAATGGAACTAATAAAACCTAAAAAAAAGTTTGGTCAAAACTTTTTAATTGATAATAATATATTGAAAAAAATTGTAAAAACAGCCGAGATAGAATCTGACTCATTAGTTATTGAAATTGGAATTGGAACTGGTAATTTAACAGAACAATTAATAAAAGAAAAAATAACTTTATTAGGATATGAAATAGATGAGAGTTTAAAAGAAGGCCTAGACAAAAGATTTGAGAAAAATTTAAATTTAAATATAATATATGATGACTTTCTAAAAAGAAATTTAAATGATGATTTAAAATCATATACAAATCAAAAAAAATATGTAATAGCAAATCTTCCTTATTACATAACAACACCTATAATAACTAAAATCATCGAATCTGATTTTGAACCAGAAAAAATGTTGTTAATGGTTCAAAAAGAAGTAGGAGATAGATTGGCAGCTCAAGCAGGGACAAAAGAATATGGTTCTTTAACTGTATTTATTAAGTACTATTTTGATGTTAAAAAAATGTTTTTGGTTTCAAAAAACGCATTTTATCCAAAGCCAAATGTAGATAGTTTGATAATTCAATTTAAAAAAAGGACAGAAAAATATAATGTAAAAAATGAAAAATTATTTTTTAAATTTGTTAAAGAAGCATTTCTTCAAAAAAGAAAAACGTTAAAAAACAACATAAAAAATTATGATTTGATTAAAGTTGAACAAGTATTAAGAAAATACAATTTAGATTTAAGTGTTAGAGCTGAAAAACTGTCCATAGAACAATTTATTGATATAGCTAACAATTTATAATAAAACCTTGATTTTATAGAATTATAATGCTAATATTAAATTGTATAAGATATACAATTGGGAGGAAAAGTTAATGAAAATCACATCAGTAAATGTCAGAAAAATAGAAAAAGAAGATTCACGCATGAGAGGAATAGCATCAATTTTAATTGATGATTGTTTTGCAGTTCATGACATTAGAATAATTGAAGGAGATAAAGGAATATTTATAGCAATGCCAAGTCGTAAGACAGCAACAGGTGGATATAGAGATATTGCTCATCCAGTTACTCCAGAAGCTAGAAAAATGTTTGAGGATGCAATTTTACCAGAATATGAAAAGGTAGAAAATGGCATTGTAGAAAACGAAATTGTAGAAAATAACGAAGAACCACAAGAATAAAAATGGTTCTTTTTTTGTATATAAATGTTAAAGACCTTTACTATATTTATCAATAAATGATATAATCTTTTTAAGGTCTGGTGATATGTATGAGTAATAAAGTTACAAAACCTACAAAAAGAAGGTTAAAATTATTTTCTTTTATCACTTTAATAATGTGTGTTTTATTTGCTTCTAATATTGTTTCATTATATATACAAATACAAAACTCAAATCAAAAAGAAAAAAAATTATCAGATAATTTAAATATTTTAAAAGAAAAAACTACATATTTGCAAAGCGAAGTAAAAAAATTAAGTGATCCAGATTATGTTGCAAAATATGCTAGAGAAAAATATTTGTATTCAAAAGACGGAGAATATACTATTAAATTACCATAAGCACGAAAGTGCTTATTTCTTTTTTATTTATTTTTAATGTGATAAAATGAATTAGGTGATACAAGTGAAAACAAATAATATTAATCCATTGATCTTAGCATATCTTGGAGATGCAATATATGAACTAGAGATAAGAAAACATCTAATTTCTCAAGGTTTCAAAAAGGTAAAAGAATTACAAAAAAATTCAGAAAAATATGTAAGTGCCACAGCACAAGCTTCAAAGTTAAAAGAATTAGTTGACCAAAATTTTTTTTCTGAATTAGAAATTGAAATAATAAAGAGAGCTAGAAATACAAAAGAAGGAAGTAGAAGAAAAACAAATATCATAGCTCATAAACTTTCTACAGGTCTCGAATCATTATTTGGAAGTTTATATTTAGAAAACAACAATAAAAGAATAGAAGAAATAATTCAAAAGATAGTAGGTGAAACATGTTAATTTTTGGTAAAAACAGTGCTACAGCAATATTAGAAGGGCATCAAAAAATCAACAAAATATATTTATCAGATAATTTTAATGACAAAAACATCATAAGTCTAATAAAAAAAATTAATTTTAGTTATGAGATAAAATCAATAAGAGAAATGAATAACCTTGCTCCAGGTTTAAATCAAGGTATAATAATTGACATAGATGATTATGATTATTATGATTTGGATAGTTTAATAAAACAAGCTAAAACACCAAGTTTTTTTGTAATTTTAGATCATATTGAAGACCCTCATAATTTGGGAGCAATTATTCGGACTTGTGAAGCGGCGGGAGTAGATGGAATCATCATTCCTAATAAAAGAAGTGTACAAATTAATTCTACTGTAATGAAAGTTAGTTCAGGAGCATTAGATAATATTAAGGTTTGCTTAGTATCAAATATAGTAGACACTATGAAAAAATTAAAAGAAAAAGGATTTTGGATGGTCGGAACTAAGATGGAAGCACCTAAAACATATTATGAAATAGATTATGACATGAATGTTTGCTTAATAATAGGTAATGAAGGTGCTGGTATAAGCTCTTTAGTAGAAAAAGAATGTGATTATATAGTTAATATTCCTATGATTGGTAAAATCAACAGTTTAAATGCTTCAGTAGCAACAGGAATTATTGTTTTCGAAATATTAAAAAAACAAAGAAAGTAGGTGTTATATGAAAAATTATAAAGAATATAATGATTCTGAACTTTTATATTTAATTTATGAAAAGAATGAAGTCGCATATGATGTTCTTTATAAAAAATACTTACCAATAGTTGAAATAAAATCAAGAAAATATATAAATTTTGGAAAAAACAAAGGTTTAGATATTAATGATTTAATCCAAGAAGGATTAATTGGCTTAAATGAATCAATTAAAGATTTTGACGAAAGTAAAAACATTAAGTTTTCCACTTTTGCTAGCCTTTGTATAGAAAGACAGATTAGTTCTTCTATTAAAAAAGCAGACCGATTAAAACATAAAAATTTAAACGATTCTATTTCAATTGATGATGATTTTTCTAAAGAAGCTAAAACTTTGTTAGAAAAGCTATTTGATAAGAACGAACTTGATCCAAGTGAAAAAATTATTAAAGATGAAACCGAAAAAGAATTAAATGAAAAAATCAAGAAAATTTTATCACCATTTGAAGTTCAAGTATTGAAATATCGATTAAAAGGTTATGAATACAGAGAAATAGCTGAAAAGTTGAATAAAACTTACAAATCAATTGATAGCACTATTCAAAGAATTAAAAACAAAATAAAAAACAATTATTAAAAACATTGACTTTGATATACGAATATGTTATTTTGTATTTGTAAACACAAGAAAGTGTTTTTATTTTGGGAAAATGGAAGTGAAAAATATGATAAAAGATTACTTTCTAAATGTAAAAAAAGAAGTTAAAAAAATCAGATGGCCAAACAAAAAAGATATGATAAAATACTCTACAGCAGTTTTGAGTTTTTGTATTTTTTTTGCTTTATATTTTTTTGTTATTAATATAATATTGGTTTTTTTAAAGGAAGTGTTAAAGTAAATGGAAGAAAAACGCTGGTATGTAGTAAATACTTACTCTGGTCATGAAAATAAAGTTAAAGAAAAATTAGAAATGCGTTTAGAATCTTTAAATATGCAAGAATATATTTTTAGAGTTGTAGTTCCAGAACAAACAGAAATCGAAATCAAAGATGGAGTACAAAAAGAAAAAACCAAAAAGTTATTTCCGGGTTACGTTTTAATTGAAATGATTATGTCGGATGAAGCGTGGTATGTAGTTCGTAATACACCTGGTGTTACAGGCTTTATTGGTTCAAGTGGAAAAGGAGCAAAACCAATTCCTTTATCTCCAGTTGAAGCTGATCTTATTTTAAAACAAATGGGAATGAGTAGATTACAAGTAGGAACCGAAATAAATATAGGCGACAAAGTTAAAATGGTATCTGGTCCATTCAGTTCAATGGAAGGAAGAATTGATTTTATAGATGAAGAAAATCAAAGATTAAAAGTTATCGTTGATTTGTTTGGGCAAGAAACAACAATTGAAGTAGAAATATCACAAGTAGAAAGAATTTAATTTTATGATTGCAAACAAATAAAAACAATGCTAAAATGAATGTGCTTTATTACAATGTAATAAAAATAAAGTGGGAGTATTAAATTATACGCTTTACCACTCGCGAAAAAAAATAAATAGGAGGTGTTTTTCGTGGCTAAAGAAATCGTTAAAAAAATCAAATTACAAATGGAAGCAGGTCGTGCAACATCAGCACCACCAGTTGGAACAGTTCTTGGACCAGCTGGAATTAATTTACAAGAGTTTTGCACAAGATTTAATGAGGAAACAAAAGAAATGATGGGAGATATAGTTCCCGCTGAGATCTCAATTTATGATGATCGCTCTTTTTCATTTGTTATTAAAACATCACCAGCAGCATTTTTATTAAAAAAAGCTAGCGGTGTAAAAAAAGGTACTGCAATTTGTTCAAAAGAAACAGTTGGCAGCGTAACTAAAAAACAAGTTCGTGAAATTGCCGAAAAAAAATTAGTAGATTTAAATGCTTATGATATCGAAGCAGCTATCAAGATAATTGAAGGTACTGCTAAAAGTATGGGAATCGAAATTAAAGAAGAATAATGTTTTTTAAAGTGGGAGGGGAACCGTTAAAACCACAGAAGGAGATAAAATATGAAAAAAAGAAGTAAAAAATATGAAGAATTATTAAAAAAATTTGATAAGAAAGCTTTATATTCAGCAGAGGATGCTGTAAAATTAGCAAAAGAATTAACTACAACAAAATTTGATTCTTCAGTAGAATTAGCAATCAGATTAAACTTAGATACAAAAAAAGTTGATCAACAAATAAGAGGAGCTTTTGTTTTACCTAACGGAACTGGAAAAACAAAAAGAATTTTAGTTTTAGCTAAAAGCGAAAAAGCCAAAGATGCTGAAAATGCTGGAGCAGATTATGTTGGAGATATAAATTTAATTGAAAAAATTGAAAAAAGTAACTGGTTAGATTTTGATGTAATTATCGCTACACCAGATATGATGCCTTTATTAGGAAAATTAGGAAAAATTTTAGGGCCTAAAGGACTAATGCCAAACCCTAAAACAGGCACTGTAACTAATGATATTGCAAAAGCAGTAGCTGACGTTAAAAAAGGAATGATCGAATATAAAACTGATAGTTTTGGTATCGTTCATGCAATTATTGGTAAGGTTTCATTTTCAGAAGAAAGTTTATTAGAAAATTTATTTGCATTTGTACAATTAATTAAAAAAATCAAACCAACTGCAGCTAAAGGCGTATATATTAAAAGTATAGTTATTTCAACAACAATGGGTCCTGGAATTAAAATTGATGAGAATTCCTTTGACAAATAAAAATAAAAATAGTATACTAAAAAAGAATTAAAAACCGAAGACAGTAGGAGCGAAAGCTTAATGTATTCCTACCGAGGGAAATAAGACTAATAAGTTTTAACCTTCGCAGATTGTCTACGAAGGTTTTTTATATGAAAAGGAGGTGCCATAGAATGCCTAGTAAAAAAGTTTTAGAAAAAAAACAAGAAGTAGTTTCAGTTATTAAAGACAAAATTGAAGAGTCTGCTTCTGTAATATTCGTTGATTATAGAGGTTTAACAGTTGACGAAACAAATCTTTTAAGAATAAAATTAAAAGAGTCAGGGACTGATTTAAAAATCTATAAAAACACTCTAGTTAGAAGAGCTTTAGAAAATTTGAAAATAGATTTAGGAGATGTATTAGCAGGACCAAGCGCTATAACAATTTCAAAAGAAATGATTGATCCTATTAAAGTTTTAACAAATTTCGCTAAAGATCATAAGACTTTAGAAATTAAAGGCGGAATTATTGAAGGGAAAATAGCAACATTAGAAGAATTAAATAATTTAGCAACAATTCCATCAAGAGATACATTGTTAAATATGTTAGCAAGCGGAATGATGGGAATAGTAAAAGATTTGTCAATCTGTTTAAATTTGTACAGTGAACAAAAATAATTTAAAAAATAAGGAGGAAAATAAAATGGCAAAATTAACAAAAGGAACATTTATCGAAGCGTTAAAAGAAATGACTTTATTAGAAATCAAAGAATTAGTAGATGCAATGAAAGAAGAATTAGGTGTTGATCCAAGTTCTGTAGCAGTAGCTGCAGCACCATTAGCAGCAGTAGAAGAAGGACCTTCAACTGCAACTGTAGTTATTACAGCAGCAGGTGCAAACAAATTACAAGTAATTAAAATCATTAGAGAAATTACTGGTTTAGGAATCAAAGAAGCTAAAGACATAGCAGATGCTGGTGGAAACGTTAAAGAAAACGCAAAAATCGATGAAGCAAATGAAATTAAAGCTAAGCTTGAAGAAGCTGGCGCAACAGTTGAATTAAAATAAATTTGTAATAGGAAAGCCTATATTGATTAATTAATATAGGCTTTAACTGTCCTTAAAAGGAGAAATATGAGTCAATATTTTGAAAACAGTAATTTAGAATCAGAAACAATGATAATAGAATTCGAATTGCTCAATAAAAAATATCAGATGTTTACAGATAATGGTGTTTTTTCAAAAAACAAACTAGATTATGGAACAAAGCTACTGATTAACTCTTTACCTTTATTACAAATTAATGGTAGGGTATTAGACTTAGGATGTGGATATGGTGTTGTTGGTTATATATTAGCAGAAAAAACTCCAGCTATTATTGATATGGTTGATGTAAATCTTAGAGCCTTACATTTGGCAAAAAGAAACACAAAAAAATTTAAAGAGAAAGTAAATGTTTTTGAAAGTAATGTTTATAATAATATTAATAATAAATATGATTACATAATTACTAATCCACCAATAAGAGCAGGAAAAGAAGTCGTTGAAAAGTTTCTTTTTCAAGCAAAAGAATATCTCAAAAGCAATGG
The DNA here is from genome assembly GCA_964461005.1 of uncultured Muribaculaceae bacterium. Taxonomy (GTDB): domain Bacteria; phylum Bacillota_I; class Bacilli_A; order RF39; family UBA660; genus JAAZBI01. The sequence goes on along the minus strand of CAYWQQ010000001.1, from coordinate 36,785 downwards.
AGAATTGTGGTTTGTAATTAGAAGAGAACAAGGGGCAAAGACAATAATAAAAAAAATGAAGGAAACATATAATTTATCTATAGTAAAAAAAGATAAAGGTTTTTTTATCGTTTGTTGCAAAATTATTGACACAGAGCTTGTTGTTTGATAAAATCTTAAATTGGTACTATGTTTTTATAAACATGTTCTTTGAAAAATTTGATATTGGGGTGAAAAGATGTCTTATAAGTTAAAAAAGTTTGGAGATTATCGTGAAAGAGTAGATTTTTCTAAGGTAGAAAATATCGTTAAAATGGAAAATTTATTAGAAATACAGACGAAATCTTATCAATGGTTTATTACTGAAGGAATTAAAGAAGTCTTTAATGATTTTTTCCCAGTAGAAGGCCGTTCTGGAACATTATCCCTAGATTTTGGTGAATTTCATTTTGAAAAGCCAAGACATTCTAAAAAAGATAGCAAAGATCGAGAAGCGACGTATGCCGCACCACTTAAAGTGGAGGCACGTCTTTTAAACAATGAGACAGGAGAAATAAAAGAACAAGAAGTTTTCTTGGGTGATATTCCTTTAATGACAGAAACCGGAACTTTTATTATTAATGGAGCTGAAAGGGTAATTGTTTCTCAATTACTTCGTTCTCCTAGCGTATATTTTAAAAAAGAAATAGACAAAAATGGTAAAAGTGTTTTTTCTTCAGAAATTATTCCAACTAGAGGAACTTGGTTAGAATATGAAACAGATGCTCGTGATATTTTGCATGTTAGAATTGATCGCTCAAGAAAAGTATTTATTACAACTTTCTTAAGAGCATTAGGATTATCTTCTGACGAAAATATACTTGAATTATTTGGAGATAATGAATATATTAAAAATACTCTTGTAAAAGATATGACAAAAAACAAAGAAGAAGCATTAATTGAAATATATGAAAGATTAAGACCAGGTGAACCTGCAACATTAGATAGTGCAAAAAATCAATTAATAGTAAAATTTTTTGATGATTTAAGATATGATTTAGCAAAAGTAGGTCGTTATAAATTCAATAAAAAACTAGACATTTGTGATCGTTTGTTGAATACAGTTCTTGCCGAAGATATAAAAGATGGCAAGAAATTGATAGCAGAAAAAGGAACATTAATTACTAGAGAAATTTTAGATCAAATAAAACCAATAATTCATTCTGGCTATGGAATAACAGAAGTTAAAATCAATGAAGACTTAGACAGTCATAACAAAGTACAAATTATATCTGTATATTCAAAAGTAAATAATGAAAAAATAATTAAAATAATTGGTGGAGACATTAATGAAGACTGTAAGAGATTAACTATTGCTGATGTTTACGCATCAATTTCATACTATTTAAATCTTTTAGATGGAATTGGTAAAATTGATGAAATTGATCATTTAGCAAACAGAAGAATTAGACAAGTGGGAGAATTATTACAAAATCAATTTAGAATTGGTGTTTCTCGTATGGAAAGAGTTATTCGTGAAAGAATGACTACAATTGATCTTGAGACAGCAACTCCAAAAACTCTTATAAATATTCGTCCCGTTACAGCTATTTTAAAAGAATTCTTTGGAAGTAGTCAATTATCTCAATTTATGGATCAAGTAAATCCTATGTCTGAAATGACTAATAAACGTCGTTTATCAGCTCTAGGACCTGGAGGTTTATCAAGAGATCGCGCAGGTATGGAAGTAAGAGACGTTAATGCTTCTCATTACGGAAGAATTTGCCCAGTTGAATCTCCAGAAGGACCTAACATTGGATTAATCACATCACTTGCAGGATATGCTAAGATAAATGATTATGGTTTCATTATGACACCATATCGTAAAGTGGAAAATAGAAAACTTACAGACAAAATTGAATATTTTACAGCTGATGAAGAATATGATTATGTTATTGTTCCAGCAACTGTAGAAATAAATGATAATAATGAAATTATTGAAGATAATATTATTGCTCGTTACCAAGATGAAGTTGTTTCTGCAAAAGCAGATTCAGTTAATTATGTTGATGTTTCTCCTCAACAAATTATTTCAGTAATTACAAGTTGTATTCCTTTCTTGGAACACGATGACGCTACTAGAGCACTTATGGGTGCAAACATGCAACGTCAAGCTTTACCTTTATTAAAACCTGAAGCACCAATTGTCGCAACAGGAACAGAGGCCGTAGCAGCTAGAGATAGTGGAGCTGCAATAGTTTCAAAAATAGATGGTATTGTTGACTACGTAGATGGCAAAAAAATAATTATTGATAGTAAAGAAGGAAAAATCACATATGATCTAGCAAATTTTGAAAGATCAAACTCAGCTACTTGTTATCATCAAAGACCAATCGTTAAAATTGGAGAAAAAATTAAAAAAGGACAAATAATTACTGATGGTCCAAGTGTTGATCAAGGAGAAATAGCTGTTGGACGTAACGTAGTAGTAGCTTTTATGACATTTAATGGTTATAACTATGAAGATGCAATTATTTTAAATGAAGAATTAGTTTTAGATGATGCTTATACATCAATTAAAATTGAAAGTTATGATATAGAATGTCGTGACACAAAATTAGGACCAGAAGAAATTACTAGAGATATTCCAAATGTTTCTGAAGAAGCACGAAAGAATCTTGATATAGATGGTATTGTTCGTGTAGGTACAGAAGTAAAAGAAGGGGATATTTTAGTTGGTAAGGTTACTCCAAAAGGAATGGTTGAATTAACTAGCGAAGAAAAATTATTACATGCTATTTTTGGAGAAAAAACTAGAGAAGTTAGAGATACATCTTTAAGGGTTGCTCACGGAGCGGATGGCATCGTTAGCGATATTAAAGTATATACTAAAAAGGAAAATGAAGATATTCCTTCAGGAGTATTAAAAACAGTTAAAATCTTCATCGCACAAAAGAGAAAAATTGGTGTTGGAGATAAAATGGCAGGGCGTCATGGAAACAAAGGTGTTATTTCTTTGGTTTTACCAAAAGAAGATATGCCATACTTACCAGATGGTACACCAGTAGATATTTTATTGAATCCATTGGGAGTTCCATCACGTATGAACTTAGGACAAGTATTAGAATTACATTTAGGTATGGCTGCTAAAAAATTAGGTTTGCATGTTGCAACTCCAGCATTTGATGGAGCTAAATATGAAGAAATCGAAGCCATGATGGAAAAAGCAAAAATGGCAAAAGATGGTAAAACAGATCTTTATGATGGAAGAACTGGAGAAAAATTTGATAGTAGAATCAGTGTTGGAGTCATGTACATGATTAAATTGATGCATATGGTTGATGATAAATTGCATGCACGTTCAACTGGACCATATTCTCTTGTAACTCAACAACCATTAGGTGGAAAAGCACAATTTGGTGGACAACGTTTTGGAGAAATGGAAGTTTGGGCTCTATATGCATATGGAGCTGCTAACATTTTACAAGAAATTTTAACAGTTAAATCAGATGATGTTGTTGGTAGAGTTAAGGTATATGAAGCAATTGTTAAAGGAAAAGAAATTCATCAAGCTGGAATTCCGGAATCATTTAAAGTGTTAATAAAAGAATTTCAAGCTTTGGGGTTGGATATTTCTATTATCAACGATAAATTTGAAGAAATAGAATTAAAACAATTAGAAGACGAAGATAATAAAACAACGCAGATGCTTTCAATTGAAGAAATAGAAGATATTGATGAAAAATCAAATCGAAATAATAATATTTTTGAAGATGGAGAGGGGGAAAAATAATGATTGATGTAGATAAATTAAATGCTATAAAAATCGCAATTGCCTCACCTGAAAAGATTAGAGAATGGTCACATGGAGAAATCAAAAAGCCTGAGACTATTAACTATCGTACGTTAAAGCCAGAAAGAGATGGTCTTTTCTGTGAAAAAATATTTGGGCCAAGCAAAGATTACGAATGTTCTTGTGGAAAATATAAAAAAATTAGATATAAAGGAATTATTTGTGATAAATGTGGCGTTGAAGTAACAAAAGCTAAAGTAAGAAGAGAAAGAATGGGACATATTGAATTAGCTACTCCAGTTTCCCATATTTGGTTTTTTAAGGGTACTCCATCAAGAATGGGTATGTTATTAGATATGTCACCAAGAGATTTAGAAGAAGTATTATACTTTGTATCTTACGTAGTTATTGATGCTGGAATAACTCCTTTGCAAAAGAAACAAACTTTATCAGATCGTGAATATAATGCATATTATGAAAAATATGGTGAAGGTTTTCAAGTTGGCATGGGAGCAGAAGCTATTAAAAAATTATTAAAAGAATTAGATTTGAAAAAAGAAATTGAAGATATTAATAGTGATTTAGTAGAAGCTCAAGGTCAAAAGAAAATAAGATTATTAAAAAGATTAGAAGTATTAGATTCTTTCTATCAATCAGGAAACAAGCCAGAATGGATAGTTATGGATGCAATTCCAGTTTTACCACCGGAATTAAGGCCGATGATTCAATTGGATGGTGGAAGATTTGCAACAAGTGATTTAAATGATTTATATAGAAGAGTAATTAATCGTAATAATCGTTTAAAAAAATTAATTGATTTAAACGCTCCTTCTATTATTATTCGTAATGAAAAGAGAATGTTACAAGAAGCTGTAGATGCATTATTTGATAATGGTAGAAGAGGTAGAAATGTAACAGGAGCAAACAATAGACCTTTGAAATCTTTAAGTAATATGTTAAAAGGAAAACAAGGCCGTTTTCGTCAACATTTGCTTGGAAGACGTGTTGATTACTCAGGTAGATCAGTTATCGTAGCTGGTCCAAGTCTTAAAATGTATCAATGTGGACTTCCAAAAGAAATGGCTTTAGAATTATTTAAACCACATGTTATTAGAGAATTAGTAAAAAGAGAAATTATTCACAATATTAAATCTGCCAAAAAAATGATTGAAAATAAGAATGAAAAAGTTTGGGATATAGTTGAAGATGTAATAAAAGAACATCCAGTATTATTAAATAGAGCACCAACATTACATAGACTAGGTATTCAAGCATTTGAGCCTATATTAGTAAGTGGTCGCGCTATTAGATTACATCCATTAGTAACTACAGCTTTTAATGCTGACTTCGATGGAGACCAAATGGCAGTTCATGTTCCATTGTCAGAAGAAGCTAAAGCAGAAGCTAGAGTTTTAATGTTAGGTGCAAATAATATTTTGAATCCTAAAGACGGGAAACCAATTATTACACCAACTCAAGATATGATATTAGGTAATTTTTATATTACTATTGAAAAACCAAGTGAGAATGAAGGAAGAATCTTTGTTAATCCAAATGAAGCTTTAATGGAATATGAAAGAGGTAATATTGAATTACACACTAGAATAGTTCTTCCAGTTAAATCTTTCAAATATAAAGTTTTTATCGATGAATATAAAAATAAATATTTAATAACAACTGTTGGAAAAATTAAATTTAATGAAATATTACCAGATACTTTTCAATATATAAATGAAGCTACAACAGCAAATATTGAAGGAATAACTCCTAGTATTTATTTCTTAGATAATTTATTAAATATTAAGAAAGAATTAGAAAAAGTTCCTTATTCTAAACCATTTGGTAGTAAAGATTTAGAAAAAATAATAGCACAAATTTTTAAGAGATATAAAACTACAGAAACATCAATAATGTTGGATAAATTAAAAGATTTAGGATTTAAATATTCAACTAAATCAGGAATTACTTTTGCTATTAGTGATATAGTAACAAGTAAAAATAAAACACAAATATTAGAAGATAGTCAAGCAGCTGTTGAACTTATAAATAAAAATTATAAGAGAGGTTTAATAACGGAAACAGAAAAATATGCTAATGTTATTGAAACTTGGTCAAAAGCTAAAAAACTAATAACTGAAGAATTAAGTACATATATAAAAGATAATTATACTAACCCAGTATTTATTATGATGAATTCTAAGGCTCGTGGTAGTATTAGTCAATTTACTCAATTAGCAGGTATGCGTGGATTAATGGCTAAACCAGGTGGAGGAGAAGTTGAAATACCAGTTAAATCTTCATTTAGAGATGGTTTAACAGTTTCAGAATTTTTCTTATCAGGACATGCTTCTAGAAAAGGTTCAGCTGATACAGCTTTAAAAACTGCTGACTCTGGATACTTAACAAGAAGATTAGTTGATGTTGTTCAAGATATTATTGTTAGAGAAGATGATTGTAAGACAAGCCAAGGTGTTGTGGTTCGTGATTTTACAGATGAAAAATTAGGGACAGTAGATGTAATAGAAAAATTATATAACCGTATTTTAGGAAGATATACAAATAAGAAGGTTATTGATCCTAATACTAAAGAAGTTATCGTTGAAAAAGATGTTTTAATAACTGAAAACATTGCTGAAAAAATTGAAAAGGCAGGTGTTAAAGCAGTTGAAATTAGAAACATTTTAACATGTAAAACAACAAATGGTGTTTGTCAAAAATGTTATGGACGTAATTTAGCAACTGGTAATCTTATTGAAATTGGAGAAGCTGTAGGTATTATGGCTGCTCAATCAATTGGAGAACCAGGAACACAATTAACAATGAGAACATTCCATACAGGTGGTGTAGCTGGTGGAGCAGATATTACATTAGGTTTACCACGTGTTCAAGAATTGTTTGAAGCTCGTATTCCAAAAGGTAAAGCAACAATTGCTGAAATTTCTGGAACAGTAGCTAAAATTGAAAATGCGAATGGGCGTTATAAAGTTATCATTGAAAACGATATTACAGCCAAAGAACATTTAACTAATTACGGAATTAAATTAAGAGTAAGTGAAGGAGCTACAGTGACTGCAGGAGATAGACTTACTGAAGGAAATATTAGTCCAAAAGAATTATTAGCAGTAACAGACCCATTTACAGTTCAAGAATATATTCTTAAAGAAATTCAAAAAATATATTCAACACAAGGTGTTGAAATATCTGATAAACATATTGAAGTTATTGCTCGTAGAATGATATCTAGAATAAAAGTTGTTGATACAGGTGATACAGATTTAATTAATGGTAAGACAATTTCATTAAAAGAATTCACAGAAGCTAATAAAAAAGTAATTTTAGAAGACAAGAATCCGGCAACGGGAAGACCTGTTTTATTAGGAATTACTAAAGCATCATTAGAAACAGATTCATTCTTATCAGCAGCATCATTTCAAGAAACAACTAGAATTTTAACAGATGCAGCTATGAAAGGTAAAATTGATAAGTTAACAGGATTAAAAGAGAACGTTATTATTGGAAAACTTATTCCAGCTGGAACAGGAGCCAAAAAATACTCTCAAGTAGATTATAGTCTAGAAAAAGAATTTATGGACGCTGATCCTCTTGATGTTCTTGAAGAATCTTTAATGGAATAATAAAAGGGAGATTTCTCCCTTTTATTGCTAAATATTTTAAAATATGATAAATTAGTTATAGCACTTGAGAGGAAGATGAATATGGAAATTTTATTAATGGTAGTATCAGTAATTTTGATTGCTATTGTTTTATTACAAAGTGGAAAAGCAGAGGGTACTGCTCAAGCAATGTTGGGTGGAAACTCTAATCTTTTTGCTAATCGTAAAGAACGTGGTGGGGAATTATTTATAAGTAGATTTACAATGGTAATTGGGATGTTGTTTTTCTTTTTATGTCTATTTTTATCATTTTAAATAAAAAGACTTTGTAATAAGTCTTTTTTATTTTATAATGAAGTTAGGAGCGTGTAAAATGCAAGATAAAATATTAGAAAAACTAAAAAAAATGAACAGAAAAATTAGTTTGATTGATTTAATTAACGAATTAAAATTAACTGAAGTCGAAGAAATAAAACAATTTCATCAAGAAATAATCAATTTGGAAAATAAAGGTGAAATTATTACTAAAAAAAATAAAGTCATTATGGTAGATAAAACCAATTTAATTAGTGGCAAATTAATAGTTAACAGAAGTGGTAACTTTGGTTTTGTTGATATGGGAATGGATGTTTTTGGTAAAGAAAGAGAAGACATTAGAATAGAAAGAGAAAATTTTAATGGAGCTGAGAATAATGATTTAGTTTTATTAGATCATATTTTTGTTCGTGAAAAAACAAGATTTTATAAAAAATGGTATGTAAGACAAATTATTCAAAAAGATAGTCAAAACTTAGTTGGTGAAGTGATTAGCAAAGAAGGGCTATTATATGTCAAATTTGATAATTCAAGATATAGTGATACATTATTAGAACAAGAATCACAAGGTATTGTTTTAGGAAGTAAAGTACAAGTTAAGAGAGTAGAAGATTCAGAAAAAAAAGTAAAAGCTCAAATAATAAAAGTAATAGGGCATAAAGACGATGTAGGAATGGACGTTTTATCAATTGTGTATTCAAATAATATTCCAATTGAATTTAGTCAAGAAACTTTAGACAGTTTAAAAGATATTCCTGACAAAGTGTCAGAAAAGGAAACAGAAGATCGCGTTGATCTTCGCAGTCAAACTGTTTTCACTATTGATGGAGACGGAGCTAAGGATTTTGATGATGCTGTTCAAATTGAAAAAACTAAAGATAACACATACTTACTAGGAGTTCATATTGCTGATGTTAGTCATTATGTTAAAGAAGGCTCTTCTTTAGATAAAGATGCTTTATTAAGAGGAAATAGTGTATATTTGACAGATCGTGTTATTCCAATGCTACCTCACTTATTATCAAACGGTATTTGTTCATTAAATGAAGGTGTTGATCGTTTAACTTTTTCAGTTATGATGGAAATTGATGATGAAGGTAATATATTGAATTATAAAATTCACGAAAGTGTTATTAGATCGTCAAAAAGAATGACATATGCAAAAGTTAATGAATATTTAGAAAAATCTATTGTTCCTGAAGGATATGAACAATTTAAAGAAGAATTAATGTTGATGAAGGAATTAGCAGAAAAATTAAGAAAAAACAAAGAAAAAAGAGGATATCTAGATTTTAATAATCCTGAAATGGAAATTCAAGTTGACAGTGAAGGAAAACCACTCAATATTTCTAAGAGAAATATGGGGTTAGGAGAAAATTTGATCGAAGACTTTATGATAGCAGCTAATGAAGCAGTTGCTACATATGCTTCTCAAAATGATTTCCCTTTGATATATCGAATTCACGGGGCACCAGACTATCAAAAAGTAGAAGATTTTATAAAATTACTTAATAGTTTAGGTATTAGAATTAAGGGTAGTCATAGATCAAATCTTTCACAAAGAATGCAAGATATCTTAAGCATAATTGAGTCGGAAAATGTCCCTGTTTTATCCAAAAGAGCTTTAATTATTATGAAGAAAGCTATTTATAGTACGGATAATATTGGCCATTTTGGATTAGGTTTAACAGATTATGCTCATTTTACATCTCCAATTAGAAGATATCCCGATTTAATGGTTCATCGTTCTTTAAAAGCTGCTTTAAATATAAAAGATAGTAATAAAAAATATTTGAAAACTGAATTGCAAAACATTGCAGATCATACTTCTTTAACTGAGGCTAATTCGGTTAATTGTGAAAGAGATGTTGAAAAGATTAAATCAGCTGAATATATGGAAAAATTTATTGGTGAAGATTTTACTGGCCTGATTGCAAATGTAGGAAAAGAAGGAATTTGGGTACAATTAGACAACTTAATTGAAGGACTAATTCGCATGAGAGAAATAGGTAATGACTATTTTGAATTAAATGAAGAAATGCAATATTTAAAAGCCAGAAGATCAGGTTTAATGTATAGAATAGGTCAAACAATAAATGTTACATTAGTTGGAGCATCAAAAGAAAGTGGCGAAATTGATTTTGTTTTGGCGAAAACAAATGTAAAAAGAGGCGATGTAAATGGAAATATTAAACAGAAAAGCTAATTATGATTATTTTATCGAAGAAACATATGAATCAGGAATAGTTCTGACAGGTACAGAGATAAAAGCGATTAGAAATGGTAGTGCAAATTTAAAAGATAGTTATGCGATTATTAAAAGAGACGAAGTTTTTTTGCTAAATATGCACATTTCTTTTTATAAAGAAGGAGATCGTTTAAATCATCAAGAAACAAGAACTAGAAAATTATTATTGCATAAAAAACAAATCTTAAAATTAAAAGAGAAAACAGATCGAGAAGGATATACATTAGTACCTTTGAAATTATACTTTAAAGAAAATAGAGTTAAAATTCTTTTAGGTATTGGTAAAGGTAAAAAGAATTATGATAAAAGACAAACTATAAAAGAAAAAGATATTAAAATGAATATTGCTAGAGAGTCTAAATATCAAATAAAATAAAAGAGCTTATGCTCTTTTTAAATTTTTATTTTATTTTTTTCTAAGGTATTTATAATTTCTTTTCTTAATAATATTTTTTGATTACTAATAGCAATTTCTAAATCGTTATTGACTATTTCAATATTTTCAGCAATGACTTGTTCATTATTTACAACTACTCCTATAAAAATTTCTAAAATTTTTAAATAATTTATACAATAAATTTTACGATTATTAATTTCTTTTATATCATAAAGGCTACTATAATCTTTCTCTAATTTGAAAGTATTATCTTCAATGATAATAATAGGAAGAGTATTACTGTATTCGATCATATAAAAAGCTTCTTGACTAGTTACAGCATTTAAATATAAAAACTTATTATTCATAATTATATCACCTAATTATATTGTAAAGGAAAATGCTATTTATGACAATGAATTTACACTTTTTTAAATTTATGCTATAATTCAGTGACATGGGGCTGTTTGGTTTCGACAGAAATAGTAAGGCTCAGATGGCAAGTCGTAGGTATGCGTTAAATCCATCAGTTTAATAACTGGAAATAATAAATTAGCATTCGCTGCTTAATAAAATAATGGCGAGCTCTTTCCTTTTCTTCACTCACGAGGAAATTTAAGAGCGCATTAAAGTGAGTTATACTATTTCTTTGTTTAGGAGAAATAGAGAAAATTACTAAACTAGTTAATAATTGGTTGTTAATTGCTATAATTATTAATGAATTTAAACAATTAACTAAGCTTGTAGAAGTCTTTGATCTTATGTTTTTGGACAGGGGTTCAATTCCCCTCAGCTCCACCAATTGATTATAAGTCACTTTATTGTGACTTTTTCTTTTTAAATGTAAAGTTGAAAAAATAAAACTTAATTGTTTGTTTTTATAAAAAAATAGTAGTAAAATAAAGGAAAGATATAATAGTTTGGCGGTGGATAATTTGTTATTCATATCATTTTTATTAGTTGTTACAGGTGGAGTTGCGTATGATTTAATTGCGGAACTTGCTCCAGAAAGAGGAAATCATTTTTTATATCTAATCATTTCATATTTATAGGCAGGTATATTTTTACTAACATATTTAATAATAAGCAATTATAATTTTAAACATATAATTAGTGATATCAATATATATAGTTTTTTAGTTGGAGCAGTTGCCATGTTATCTGACTATGGATTAATAATATCTTATAACGTTGGATGGAAAATAAGTAAATTAAATATAGTATATTCTATATTTTTCTTTTTAGGTTTATTTGTTATTGGTTTTTTGTTTTTTAATGAGCAAATATCAAATTTAAAATTACTAGGAATATCATTGTGTATTATTTCTTTATTTTTTCTTAATCACAAAAACACTAAAAAGACAGGGAGAAGATAGAGTATGTATTATTTTTCAATTAGTATAGTAATAGTAACTAGTGTATTGTATAGTTTATTTCAAAATCTTATACCGGCAGGAACCAATCCAGTTATAGCTCTTTGTTGTATGTATATTGGTGGTTTTATTTGTGCTGTTCCCTTTTATTTTAAAACTAAAAAAACTGTCAAAAAAAATAAAAAAAGTCTCGGAACAAGAGCTTTATTGTTTGGAATAATAAACATTTTAATTGACTTGGGTTTTTTTCTAGCTTTCAAATCAGGTTGGTCTGTAAGATACTTTAATATTACAACGGATATTTTTATATTAATTTTTTTAACCATTACAAGTGTTGCTTTTTATAAAGAAAAATTATCTATCTATAATTTACTCGGCGTAATTATTAGTATTGTTGGATTATCTATATTAAACATATAAAAAAAACAGTTATTTAACTGCTTTTTTAAATTCCAATAGATGCTTTATAAATTTTATTTGAAGATTAGTATAGTAAATACTTTTATTAATAACAAGGTCGAATTCTCCAATAAATTCTTCTATTTCTCCATCAAAACCCATTTTAAATTGATATAATCCATAGTAAGGGTTATCAAAAGAAAAGTTTCCTGTGATTGCTCCGTGATTGATTTTTTTATATCCTTTTTTTGCATATTCGTTCATTATTGCCCACTTTAACAAGTGATTTGGGGCAAAACTTTTAAAGCTACTATCATAACCACCTTCGGAAAAAGTAATTGTTTCCTTGTATTTTATGATTGATGTTGCTGCAATTACCAAACCATTTGGATAAGAAACATAGAGTTTATTAGAATTAATCAAATCATTTTTATATACATCTAAAAGTTTGTCGGAATTCATTTTTTGATTAATCAATTCATCTCTTTTTCTTGGTTTATGGTTTTCTTGAATTATATTATTTAATTTACTATTTCTTTTTAATTCTCTTTCATATAATTCTTTACTGGTTTTCATATATATAGTTGGATTTAATTTAGCAAAAAATAAATCATAACTATTACTTTTTGAAAATATTTCATATTGATCCATATAATAACTGAGTTTTTTTGCCATTTTCTTGTCTAGAAAATTATAAAATAATTTAATGTCGTTTTGATTACCTTTATAAATAGTTATACCCTTTTTATATGCTTTTCTTATTTTATTTTTTGTTTCTTTACTCAAAAATGCAAAAAGGTTTTGTGGAGAATTTATTTTTGTAACAACGTTCCAACGAGGTTTAATCGTTTCGAAATATGAATTTAATCCTTTGTGTTCATAACCAATTTTCTTCATAAATTTTACTAATTCGTCACTATTTAGTCCACCAACTATTTCTTTTCCATTTTTCATTCGTTCTCTATTGATAACTGATGGATCTATTCTTAAATATATAACTTTGTTTTTTTCTAAATATTTTTTTAATAAATTGGTAAAAATGTCTAGTAATTCTAAATCTTCATAATCAATTAGAAATCCTCTTGGTGAATAAGCAGATTTAAAACGCCAAAACTTTTTTTGTGTAAGAATTAAAGATGCTGCAATTAGTGTTTCCTCATCAGTTATCAAACCTAGATAAACAGCTGAAAAGCCGTTTTTATCCATCAAATCACCATAAAAACTACTTTGATAAAAAGAAGCCAATTTATGATTGAAGGCATAATCATCAAATTGTTTTTTAGATAATTCTATTATTTTCATATTCACCATTCCTATTGCTATTATAACAAACAAAAGAACAAAATAAAAGCAGTTAAGTAATGTCTAATTATCAAAAATTATTTTATTTTAATTGATATTATAGTATACTTAACAGGAGAGTGATAATATGAAAAAAGCATTTGTTTTTGGAATGGCTAGAAGCGGTTACGCTGCAGCAAAGCTATTAATTGAAAAAGGATATCAAGTTACAATTAATGATCGTAGTTCTGATCAAGAACTAAATCAAATAAAAGAATTAGAATCTTTAGGTGTAAATGTAATTTTAGGTGTTGAAGATGTTGATTTTATTGATGATACATATGAAATGATTGTTAAAAACCCTGGTATTTCTAATGAACACAAATATATTGTAAAAGCTAAAAAATTAGGAATTGATATCATCAATGAAGTTGAATTAGCATATCGCTATTTTCCCAAAAATTTAAAAATAATAGGTGTTACTGGGACTAACGGCAAAACAACAACGGTAACTTTAATATACGAAATATTAAAACAAGCAAAAAAAAGAGTTCATTTAGCTGGAAACATAGGCATTCCCGTTTCTTCAATGGTGCCATTATTTTTGCCGGATGATATTTTTGTAATTGAAATTTCTGATCATCAGTTATGCAATATGAAAGAGTTTAAAACTGATATTTCTATATTAACTAATATTTCTGAAGCTCATGTAGATTTTCATGGTTCCTATGAAAAATACAAAGAAATGAAAAAAAGAATATTTAATCATCATCAAGCATTTTCTTTGGCTATTCTAAATTTAGATAATGAGGAAAGCCTTTCTATTGCAGAAGATATTCCTTCACTAAAAAAATATTTTTCTTCTAACAAAACAAATTTAATAGGTTGCGAACTGTCTCAAAACCAAATAAATTACAATGGTAATAAAATCATTGCAATCGACGAAGTGAAATTAAAAGGCAATCATAATTTAGAAAATATTATGGCCGCTATTATTGCTGTGAAAGAATTTGATGTTAGTGATGAGGATATAAGAGAAGTTTTAAAAAAATTTAGTGGTGTCGAACACCGAATTGAATTTGTTAAAACAATTAATCAAGTTGAATATTATAACGATTCAAAATCTACAAATATTAAGTCTACGCAAATTGCTTTATCTTCTTTTAGTAAACCAACTATATTAATTTTGGGAGGATTAGATAGAGGACATAGCTTTGATGATTTAGTACCATTTTTGACAAATGTTAAAAGTATCATATCTTATGGAGAAACAAAGGATAGAATATCAACATTTGCTCAAAACAATAATATTGAATGCTTTGTTTGTGATGTTGTTGATGAAGCGGTTAAAAAAGCTTACGAAATAGCAAAACCAAATGATGTTGTACTATTGAGCCCAGCTTGTGCTTCTTGGGATCAATTTAAAGATTTTGAAGAAAGAGGAAACAAATATAAAGAAGCTATTAATTTGTTGGAGGAAAAAAATGAATAAAATAATTGATATTAAGGCTAGAGAAATATTGGATTCAAGAGGCAATCCTACAATTGAAGTAGATGTTATTTGTGAAAATAATGTTTTAGGTAGATCAAGTATTCCTAGTGGTGCTTCAACAGGGATTAATGAAGCCGTTGAGTTAAGAGACAAGGATAATTCTAGATATTTAGGCAAAGGAGTTTTAACGGCTGTTAATAATGTTAATACCATTATTAAACCGGCTTTAATTGGCAAAGATGTTACAGCTCAAAAAGAAATAGATCAATTACTGATTAATTTAGATGGGACAAAAAACAAGTCTGTTTTAGGAGCTAATGCTATTTTAGGGGTTTCTCTATCTTGTTTGAAAGCAGCAGCTTTGTTAAATAATAAAAACCTCTATGAATATATAGGTCAAGGAACTGAAATGCCTAGGCCAATGATGAACATCATTAATGGTGGAGCTCATGCAGACAATAATCTTGATATTCAGGAATTTATGATTGTTCCTAAAAGATCAACATTCAAGGAAAGTTTAAGAATAGGAGCGGAAGTTTTCCATACCTTAAAGAAATTGTTGAAAGCAAAAGGTTATAACGTTGCTGTAGGAGATGAAGGTGGCTTTGCACCTAATTTAAATAGTAATATTGAAGCGTTTGAATTAATTGTTAATGCAATAACAACTGCTGGCTATAAGCCGGGAGATGATGTTGCAATAGCCGTCGATGTGGCAGCTTCTCAATTTTATAAAGAAGGAAAATATTATTTAAGTGGTGAAAACAAAATATTAAATCAACAAGAAATGATTGAATTTTATCAAGAATTAGTTTTAAAATTTCCTATAATTTCTATTGAAGATCCTTTCGAAGAAGAAGATTTTGAAGGCTTTAAATTATTAACTGAAGCTATTGGCGATAAAATCCAAATTGTTGGTGATGATTTATTTGTTACAAATAAGGAGTTGCTAAACAAAGGAATTGAAATGGGATCATGTAATTCCATATTGATTAAAGTAAATCAAATCGGAACGGTTACAGAGACTTTAGAAACAATTAACTTAGCAAAAAACAATAACTATAAAACAATTATTTCACACCGTAGTGGAGAAACAGAAGATACTTATATAGCAGATTTTGCTGTTGGATTAAATTTGGGCCAAATAAAAACAGGCTCATTATCTAGAACGGATCGTATTTGTAAATATAATCAATTATTAAGAATTGAGGAAGAACTAGAAAAGTAGATTAACTACTTTTTTGTTTATAAAAGCAATTAAACATGATATAATTTAAGCAGGTGATTATATGAAAACAATAGTTATTGATGACAATAAAAAGAAAGATTATAGCAAAATAAATGATGCATTATATTTAATTATTTATATAGTTTTATATGCGCTAATT
The DNA here is from genome assembly GCA_964461005.1 of uncultured Muribaculaceae bacterium. Lineage (GTDB taxonomy): Bacteria > Bacillota_I > Bacilli_A > RF39 > UBA660 > JAAZBI01. Next base: position 20,551 of record CAYWQQ010000001.1, on the reverse strand, counting down.
TTAATTTTTGTTTCTTTATTGTTTAAAAAGACGTTTATTTTAGATCGCAGTTATTTTGGTTTATGGGCATTGTTAGCAAGTGCGATTATATATATCTTAAACAAAACAATTAAGCCAGTTCTATTCTTTTTAACATTGCCAATTACAGGAATAACTTTAGGAATGTTTTATCCTTTTATAAATGTTTTTATAATAAAGATGGCCGCATTTATATTGGGAGATCATTTTACTACTCATGGCTTTTTTATTTTATTTTTTGCAGCAATATTAATCTCTATTATGAATTTTTTAATGGAAAACATTATTATAAAGCCAATGTTTAGAAAGGAGAACTAATGTGGGGAAATATGTTTTAGATTTAAATTTTATTAAAATTAGTTGGTATTCTGTTTTTATAGTTTTAGGTGTATTGATTGGTAGTTATATTTTAACTAAGGAAGCTAAAAAATTTAAGATTCAAAAAGAATTTATATCAAACATGATATTTTGGGCTCTTATCATCGGGATAATTGGAGCAAGAGCATATTATGTTTTCTTTAATTGGTCATATTATTCTCAAAATATTTTAGATATATTTAAAATTTGGGAAGGTGGCTTAGCTATTCATGGAGGTATAATTTTTGGAGCTATCTTCATAATGTTTTATGCTAAGAAATATCAAGTAAATAATTGGAAACTATTTGACATGATGGCTCCAGCAATATTAATTGGCCAAGCTATCGGCCGTTGGGGTAATTTTTTTAATCAAGAAGCTCACGGTTTAGAAGTTAGTAGAAGTTTTTTAGAGGGCTTATATATTCCGGATTTTATTATTGAAGGAGTTAAAATACAAGGTGTCTACTATCATCCCACTTTCTTATATGAATCTGTTTTATGTTTGGGGCTTTTTATTGTTTTCTTAATATTAAGAAAATTTTATAAATATTTGAAAAATGGTCAATTAATTGGATTGTATTTGATGTTTTACTCTTTAGGTAGATTTTTTATTGAAGGCTTAAGAACAGATAGTTTAATTTTTAACGATTTGAAAGTAGCTCAAATTGTTTCAATTATATTATTTATTTTAGGATTAATAATTGTTTCTATAAAATCTTTGGGATCTCGTTTTGATAATAGATATAGTGAGGTTGATCGTGAATATGAAGTTAGATTTTGATGCACTTGTAATTGGTTCTGGCCCAGCTGGAATGACGGCAGCCATATATTTGAAACAAGCTGATAGGAATGTTGCTATTATCGATGGTAATGCTCCGGGTGGTCAATTAAATAGAATTAATTCTATTGAAAACTATACTGGTTTTTCAAAAATTAGTGGGCCTGATTTAGCTTTCAATATGTTTAATCAAATTCAAGAAAATAAAATTGATTACAAATATGGGAAAATTATTGAAATCAAAAAAGAAGAAGATTTTTTTGTGGTTTTGACTGAAAAAGAAAAATATATTGTTAAAACTGTTGTTATCGCAACAGGAAGAAATCCTAAAGAATTGGGTTTGGATAATGAAAAAAGATTATTAGGAAGAGGTATTAGTTTTTGTGCTATCTGTGATGGCTCATTATATAAAAATCAAAAAATAGCTTTAGTTGGAAATAGTAAAGAAACTCTTGAAGAAGCTTTATATTTGGTAAATATTGCTTCTGAATTACTAATTATTATTAAAGAAGCAGAATTAGTAGCATGTGAGTTTAAAGAAAAAATCCTTAATAATTCTAAAATAAAAATCATTAGCAATTCTTCTATAATGAAATTGAATGAAGAGGATAAAAAATTGAATTCAATTGTCATAAATAATAGTGAAACAAATATATCTGAAGAAATAAAAGTAGCTGCATTATTTGAATATAATGGCTACAAGCCTAATACTGATTTTATTGATTGTTTAAAAGAAAATGACTATATTATTGTAAATCAACAAATGGAGACTAATATAGAGGGTATTTTTGCCTGTGGAGACGTCATTAATAAAGAAGTATATCAGGTGTCTACCGCTGTGGCAGAAGGAGCTGTGGCTGGTCTGCAAGCTTCAAAATATATCGGTTAAATATGGATAAAGATTTTTTAATTATTACAAAAAAATTTAAATTTTCTGATGAAGAAAAAGAAGAATTATATTCATATATAAAAGAAATTATTGAATCTCCTATATTCTTACAAATGGAAGAAATAATTCATCATTTAGAATCAAGAAAAAATCATGTTATAGAAGTTTGTTGTTATTCTTATTTGAAGTCATTAAAATATAAAAAATGTAATAAAAGATCTGTAGCTATAGGTTCTTTATTACATGATTTTTTCTTTTATGATTGGCAAAAAAAAGGTGATTTCAAATTTCCTGATACTGATATAAAAAAGAATAAAGTTTTACCTAACAATCACGGCTTTTCTCACCATAAAATAGCTTATAGCAATGCTATAAAATATTTTCCACATTTGATTGATGAAATTGTAAAAGATATTATATTAAAACATATGTGGCCGCTTACAATATATGCACCTAAATATAGAGAATCTTGGATTGTGTGTTCGGCTGACAAAAGTTGCTCGATGAAAGATGTCAAAATGAAAGAAATAACTAAATATTTGGGTTTAGCAAGAAAAAAATGAGGTGATAGTATGTCATTTACTGCTCAGATAAAGGAAGAAATAATAAACAGCGAATTAAATAATTTAGAAATGATTTCGCTTTTATCTGCTTTTTTTCGTCAAAACGCTTATATAGATGAAAAACGAATAAAAGTTCATACAGAAAGTATTAATGTTTGTCGCTTCATGTTTTCTATTATAGAAGATTTATATAAATTTAGACCTCGAATTATTTTGAGAAAAAATTTTAATTTTAGGAAAAATTATTTATATATATTGGAAATACAAAAGCACAGAGATGAAATTTTAAAGGACTTAGCCCTAGTCAATCAGGAAGGCTATTTTACTAATCTTCCTAAAGGTTACCTTTATGCTGATGATGAATTAAAAATAGCCTATTTAAAAGGGACTTTTTTAGCAAGTGGAAGTATTAATGATCCACAAAAGTCTAGATATCATTTAGAGTTTTTATTAGATGATGAGGAATATGCTGTTTTTATTGATGAAATTTTAAATTATTTTTCTTTGAACAGTAGAATTATTAATCGAGCTAAAGGCTATATGGTATATGTTAAGGAAGCTGAAAGAATAAGCGATTTTTTGAAAATCATAAGAGCTTTTCAAGGTGTGTTGTATTTTGAAAATGTCCGTATATATAGAAATCAAAAAAACAATACTAACCGTTTAAATAATTGTGAACAAGCTAATGTAGAAAAAATAATTAATTCCTCGAATCAACAAATAAAAGATATTAATTTGATTATTGAAGAAATGGGATTAGATATATTAGATGATAAACTTAAGGAAGTGGCAATATATCGCTTGAAATATCCTGAATCTTCTTTATTGGAATTAAGTGAAATTATGAGTTTGGAATTATCAAAAAAGATAAGTAAATCTTGTCTAAATCATCGATTAAGAAAAATAAAAGAAAAAGCGAAGCGCTTAAAATAAATAATAACAATTAAAGTTATTTAAAAGATAGCGTTATTTTGGTATCATATAAATATGAAATACATAGAACGTGAGTGTGATTAAATTGGGCAAAATTATTTCAATAGTTAATCAAAAAGGTGGAGTTGGTAAAACAACAACAAGTATTAATCTATCTTCATCTTTAGGATTATTAGATAAAAAAGTATTAATAATTGATTTAGATCCGCAAGGAAATTCATCAACTGGAGTAGGTGTTGATAAGAGCGATATAAATTCTAGTATTTATGATGTTTTAGTAAATACTAAAACAGCATCCGAAGTGGTTATTTCTACTGGCTTTAAGAATCTTTTTTTAGCACCAGCTACAATAAATTTAGCAGGTGTTGATATTGAGCTAATTGAAAAAAGTAAAACAATTGAAGGTTTTTCTAAAACTCATCAATTAAAAAAGAGTTTAGAAAGTATAAAAAACGAATATGATTATATTATTATTGATTGTCCACCTTCTTTAGGAATATTAACTACCAATGCCTTAACTGCATCAGATTCGGTAATAATTCCGGTTCAGTGTGAATTTTATGCTTTAGAAGGAATAACTCAATTACTTAGTACAATTATGTTAGTACAAAAAAATTTGAATAAAGAATTAGATATTGAAGGGGTTTTATTAACTATGTTTGATTCAAGAACCAATTTGGGATTGGAAGTAATTGAAGATATTCGTACATATTTTAAAGAGAGAGTTTATGATACTATTATTCCCCGTTTAATTAGATTGTCTGAAGCTCCTTCACATGGTAAACCAATTGCCGAATATGATTCAACTAGTAAAGGACATTATGCTTATTTAAATTTAGCGAAGGAAGTGATTATAAGAAATGGAAAATAAAAGAAGAGCTCTTGGTAAAGGACTTGAACAATTATTTAATTCAGAAAATTTGGATTTTAATAGATTAGAAACAGCAATAGTTGAAAATGCATCAAAAGATGAAATTATTAACGTTAGATTATCTGAATTAAGAAGTAATCCGTATCAACCAAGAAAAAACTTTGATGAAGAAGCTTTAAAAGAATTATCTAATTCAATAAAGGAAAACGGAGTTTTTCAACCAATTATAATTAAAAAAAGTATCAAAGGTTATGAAATAATAGCTGGGGAAAGAAGAGTAAAAGCCAGTGTTTTAGCAGGCCTAGAAACTATACCTGCTATTGTTCGTAATTTTTCTGATGAAGAAATGATGCAAATAGCATTATTAGAAAATTTACAAAGAGAAGATTTAAATGCCATTGAAGAAGCCCAAGCATATAAAGCAATGATTGATAGTTTAAATATTACACAAGATGTTTTAAGTCAAAAACTTGGTAAAAGCCGTAGTCATATCACTAATATGTTGGGTTTGTTAAGATTACCCAGTGATATTCAAGATTTAGTTGTTAAAAATAAAATTTCTATGGGACACGCTCGTGTTTTAAGTAAATTAGACAGTTGGGAATTAATTGACAGCTTAGCTAAAAGAATAATTAAAGATGATTTAAGTGTTAGATCTTTAGAAAATATTGTTTCAATTAAACAACAACCTTTAAAACCTAAAAAGAAAAAAGATAATAAATATCAGTATTTAGAAGAAACATTAAGTGAAAAATTAGAGACAAAAATAAATATCGAAAACAATAAAATTAGCATTAGTTTTTCTGACGTTGATGATTTGAATCGTATTTTAGAAATATTAAATATAGATATTGAAAGATAATTATGAAAAAGGAATATAAAGTAGGTAACAAAGTTGTTATGAAAAAAGCCCATCCTTGTGGTAATGATGTTTTCGAAGTGACGAGAACTGGTATTGACATAAAAATAAGATGTTTAAAATGTAATCATTCAATTATGATGGATCGCATTGATTTTGATAAAAGAATTAAAAAAATTGTGGAGGAATAATCATGAAAGAAATTAAATCAAAAAAGATTTTTGGTAATGCCATTATTTCTTTTTGTCTATTAATAGTTATCACAATGATATTAAGTTTAATTGGTAATAAATTGGGCTTACAAACTAGCTATTTAAAGGTAGACGGTGTTACTGGTAATATCGAATCAGCTATCGTTAGTGTTGTAAATTTATTTCATTTTTCTGAGCTTAAAGATATTATTGGCAATGCTTTTGTTAACTTTGTAGGTTTTGCACCTTTAGCTTCTTTCTTAATAGCAACGATAGGAATAGGTGTGGCGACAAAAACTGGATTATTGAAGCATCTTTTTACTCGCTTTGGCAAAAAAATAAATCGTTTTTGGATGACTTTTTTCCTAGCATTGATTAGTATACTTATAACATTTTTAAGTGATGTTGGTTACGTAGTTTTAATTCCATTAGCAGCAATGTTTTATTATTATAATAATAGAAATCCGATAGGAGCAATAATTACATCATTTGTTGCTTTAATTTCCGGGCAAGGAATAAACTTTGTTTTATCAAATTTAGAATATGGTTTATCACCATATACTGAGTCTGGAGCAAAATTAATTGACTCAAACTTTATTTTAGGAAGTCATAGTAATTTATTTTTTATGATTATTGGAACCGTTTCATTAGCTTTTTTAATTACTTATATTACTGAAAAAATTACTCTTTATAAATTAAATAAATATCCTGTATCTGAAGAAGAGTTAATTGTAACAAAGAGTGAAAAGAACGGATTGTTTTTAGCTACCATTGGTATCATTATTACCTTATTGTTATTTATATATATAACAATTCCAGGATTGCCTGGTTCAGGATTGTTGTTGGACATGAGTAAAACAAATTATCTTGATCAATTATATAGTAATAATTCATATTTTATGTCTTCAATTACATACTTGATTTCAATTGTTTTATTTGTTGGCGGTATCTTATACGGTCTTGGTTCTCATACGATTAAAAGCAAAGAGGATTTTTCTAAAACCATATATAGTTCTTTAGACAAAATAGGAAGTTTCCTAGTATTAATATTTTTAGCATCTCAATTGATAGCGATTTTTAGGAGAAGTAATATTGGGATTGTTTTAAGTGCATATTTAGTTGATATAGTTAATAGTCTTAATTTTTCTGCCTTACCATTGATTATTTTAATAATAATTGTTGTTTTTATTGCCAATATGTTTTTAACGTCTTCTGTTACAAAGTGGGCAATAATGAGCCCAGCAATTGTTCCTTCAATGATGAAATCGAATATTACAGCACAATTTGCTCAAATAATATTTAGAATAGGTGAAAGTGCTTCTAATATAATGACACCATTATCTACCTATTTTATTATGTTAATAGGTTATTTAGAGTTATATAACAAGAATGAAGAACAAATTTCTTTTGCAAATTGTTATCGCCTTTTATGGCCATATATAATTGGAATCTTCCTATTATGGTTGGTTTTAGCTATATCTTGGTATATAATCGGACTACCAATTGGAATTGGAACTTATCCAACAGTTTAGGAGGTTATTATGAGTTTAACAGCAGGAATCATTGGTTTACCAAATGTAGGTAAATCCACACTTTTTAATGCTATTACGAAAAAAAATATTTTAGCAGCTAATTATCCTTTTGCAACGATTGATCCAAATATCGGATTAGTTACAGTGCCTGATAAAAGATTAGAAATGTTAGAACAAATTTATTGCCCGGAAGAAGTAAAACCAACTACATACGAATTTAAAGATATAGCTGGCTTAGTAAAAGGAGCTTCAAGTGGTGAAGGATTAGGAAATAAATTTTTATCTCATATTAGAGAAGTTGATGCAATTTGTGAAGTTGTTCGCTGTTTTGATGATGATGATATTATTCATGTTGAAAATAGTATTGATCCAATTAGAGATATAGAAACTATAGGAATTGAATTAGCATTAGCAGATCTAGATATCATAAGTAATCGATTATTAAGAATAGAGAAAAAAGCAATTAATACAAAAGATAAAGAAGCTTTAGTTGAAGTTGAATTGTTAAAAAAGATAAAAGAAAGATTACAAAAGAATCAACCCGTTAGAGGTATGGAATTTACCAAAGATGAAGATACTTTACTAAAATCTTATCATCTATTAACTGCTAAACCTATAATATTTTTAGCAAATATAAGTGAAAAGGATATCAAAGCATCTAACAAATATGTTGAATTAGTTAGAGAATATGCTAAAGCTGAAGGAAACGATGTTATTGAAATGTGTGCTAAAATCGAATCTGAACTTAGTGAATTAACAGATGAAGAAAAAAATATTTTTCTTGAAGAATTAGGTATTGAAGCAAGTGGCTTGGATCAACTAATAAAAGCTACTTATCACTTACTAGGGCTGGGTACATTTTTTACTTGTGGACCAATGGAAGTGAAAGCGTGGACTTTTAAATTAGGAATGAAAGCTCCAGAATGTGCTGGAATAATACATACAGATTTTCAAAGAGGCTTTATTAGAGCAGAGGTTATCAGCTATAATGATGTTTTTGAATTGGGTAGCGAAATAAAAGTAAAAGAAAATGGTAAAATGAGATTAGAAGGAAAAGAGTACTTGATGCAAGATGGAGATATTTGTCATTTTAGATTCAACGTGTAGAGGTGATATATGATTATTGAAATAATTAAATCTATTTTTTTAGGAATAGTTCAAGGCATAACAGAATGGTTACCAATTAGTAGTACAGGTCATTTAATTGTATCCGAAAGTTTTTTACAAATGAATTTTCAAAAACAATTTATTGATACATTTTTTGTTGTTATTCAATTGGGATCAATATTAGCCGTAATTATTTTGTTTTTTAACAAGATTAATCCTTTTCAAAAAAACAAAGAAGAGGTAAAAAACAAAATTTCTTTATGGCTAAAGATCATTATAGCTTCTTTGCCAGTAGCAATATGTGGTTTTTTATTTGAAGACAAAGTTGATGAATTACTTTATACACCTTTAGTTGTGGCAATTATGTTAATTATCTTTGGAATAGTAATACTATTAGTGGAAAAATATAAAAAGAAAATTGTTATTGAAAATATAAAAGATTTAACATATAAAGTTGCTTTTCTAATAGGGATATTTCAAGTTTTAGCATTAATTCCTGGCACTTCACGTTCTGGGGCAACTATAGTAGGAGCTTTAATCTTAGGGTTATCAAGAAAAAGCGCTTCAGAATTCTCATTTATTTTAGCTATTCCAGCTTTATTGGGAGCAGGTTTAATTAAATTACTTAAGATTGGTTTTGCTTTTTCTGCAACAGAATGGATTGTCCTTATCATAGGCACAGTAACAGCTTTTATTGTATCTATTTTAGTAATAAAATTAATTTTAAATTATATTAAAAACCATGACTTTAAAGTTTTTGGATATTATCGTATTATTTTAGGGATAATATTATTATTATTTTTTATAAGATAGGAGGAAAGAAATGAATATATATAAAATGTGTGATATTTGTAATGGAGAATATACAGACGAATTACAAGCAGAAATTCTAAAATTAGATAGTACAGCTAAATTTGAATTAGGATGTCAAAATTTATGCGCTATTGGTGCAGCAAATGTTTTTGTATTAATGAATGGTATGTTAATTAAAGGAGAAACAGTAGAAGAAGTAATTACACAAATTAAAACAAGATTATAGTTAGGAGTTAGAATATGACAAAAATTGATAATCTTATTAAAAAAGTAAAAGCCAATCCAAAGAAAAAAATAATTTTAGCTGAAGGAGAAGATATAAGAGTCTTAAGAGCAGCTTCTTTTTTGTCTTCAAATGATTTAGCAAATATAATTTTAATAGGAAACCAACAAAAAATTGAATTAATGTCAAAAGAAAATAAAATTAATTTAATAAATATAGCCATTATTGATCCAAACAATATTGATTTATCTAAATATATAGAGGTTTTAAAAGATATTAATGTTAGTGAGGATATTGTTAAGGACAATCTTTCTTTATCGTGTTTAATGCTTGTTTTAAACGAAGTTGATGGTGTTGTGGCAGGAGCTAAATATAAATCAGCTGAAGTGATGAAAAACGGTTTAAAGATAGTTAAACCTAAAACTAAGGAGACTTTAGTATTTAGTTTTTTTGCAATGCAATTAAATAACCAAGAATTTGGAGATAATGGATTTTTTATATTTGCAGATTGTGGAATGAATATTTCACCTACTTCAGAAGATTTAGCAAAAATATCTATAGAAACAGCAAAGATTGCTAAAAATATTTTTGATATGGAACCAAAAATAGCTTTATTATCCCATTCAACTTATGGAAGTGCTATTAATGAAAAGTCATTAAAAATAAAAAATGTTTTAGAAATAGTAAAAGAGAAGAATAAAGATTTAATTATTGACGGAGAAATTCAATTAGATGCAGCAATTATTCCAGAAGTATATAAAATTAAATGTCCGGGAAGTCCTTTACAAGGAAAGGCAAATATATTGATATTTCCAGATGTAGATTCAGGTAATATTGGGTATAAATTAGTTGAAAGATTAGCTGATGCAAAAGCAATTGGCCCTTTATGTCACGGTTTTTCAAAACCATTAAATGATTTGTCACGTGGTTGTGATGTTGAGGATATTATTAATGCTGTTTTAGTTACTATTACTCAAGGTATAGAAAATGAGTTTTAAAATTGGAAATGTAGAAATTAATAACAACATTTGTTTAGCGCCAATGGCAGGAATATGTGATAGTGCTTTTCGAAGAATTGTAAAAGAAATGGGTTGTGGTTTAGTTTTTGCAGAAATGGTTAGTGATAAAGCTATTGTATATGACAATGAAAAAACAAAAAAAATGTTAAAATTCACTGAAGAAGAAAGACCTATTGCTCAGCAAATATTTGGAAGCGACACAGAGTCATTTGTTGAAGCGGCAAAGATAATTGAAAAGATTATGAAACCAGATATTATTGATATTAATATGGGTTGTCCTGTACCAAAGGTAGCTATTAAGTCACAAGCGGGTTCAGCTTTACTTAAAGATCCAAAAAAAGTATTTGAAATTGTTAAATCAGTTGTCAATTCTGTCTCTTGTCCAGTAACAGTAAAAATAAGAAGTGGCTGGGATCAAAATTCAATCAATGCTGTCGAAGTGGCAAAAATCATTGAAAAGGCTGGAGCAAAAGCTATAACAATTCATCCGCGAACTAGGTCACAAGGATATAGTGGTTTATCAGATTGGGATATTATTAAACAAGTGAAAGAAAATGTTAATATACCGGTTATTGGTAATGGCGATATAAAAACTTTTAGAGATGCAAATAGAATGTTGCAAGAAACAAAGTGTGATGCCGTTATGATTGGAAGAGGATTATTAGGTAACCCTTGGCTAATACAAGAAATTATTAATAATAGTGAAGCAAATATTAGTGTTAAAGACAGAATCAAATTAATATTAAAACATATAAAATATTTATCAGAAGACAATCCAGAAAAAAAAGTTGTATTAGAAATGAGAAAACATATAGCTTGGTATTTTAAAGGTGTTAATAACACAGCTGAACTAAAAAAGAAAATTAATCAAGCCACAAAAATATCTGAATTAGCAACTATATTAAATATATTTCAAAGAGATGAAACTTTACAATAACAATATAATGATATAAAATAGATAGTAGGTGATTACATGAGAGAATTTACAGAACAAGAACAAGTAAGAAGAGAAAAAGCTAAAAATTTATCATTAAAAGGTATCGATCCTTTTGGGAGTACTTATCAAATAAATTCGAATTCTCAAATAATAAAAGAAACATGTGATTCTTTTACTAATGAGGAATTAGAAGAAAAAAACATTTCTGTTTCCGTAGCAGGAAGGATAATGACTAAAAGAGTAAAAGGCAAAGCTGGGTTTATTAATATTCAAGATAAATATGGACAAATTCAAATTTATGTAAAAATTGATAATATTGGAGAAGAAGCATATCAAATTTTTGAAGATGCTGATTTAGGAGATATTATTGGAATAAGTGGAAAAATATTTAGAACTCATATGGGTGAATTAAGTGTAAAAGCTTATAAATATACTCATTTAGTTAAAGCTTTAAAACCATTACCAGATAAATTTCATAAATTAGTAGATATCGAAGAAAGATATCGTCGTCGATATGTTGATTTGATAATGAATGAAGAAGCTAGAGACATAGCTTTTACAAGACCTAAGATTATTAGAGTATTACAAAATTATTTAGACAGTTTAGGTTATGTTGAAGTTGAAACTCCAATTTTGGGAACAATATTAGGAGGAGCAGCAGCAAGACCTTTTGTTACTCATCATAACACTTTAAATTTAGATATGTATCTAAGAATTGCAACTGAATTACCATTAAAACGTCTTATTGTAGGTGGTATGGACGGAGTATATGAAATAGGTAGATTATTTCGAAATGAAGGAATGGATCGTAATCATAATCCGGAATTTACGACAATAGAAATATATAAAGCATATAGTGATATGGAAGGAATGATGAATCTCTGCGAAAATATTTTTAAAGAAATTATTTTTAAAGTAAAAAACAGTTATGAATTAGAATGGAAAGGCAGCAAACTAGACTTTAATGGAACATTTAAAAGAAAACATATGGTTGAAGCTATAAAAGAAGTTTGTAATGTCGATTTCTACCAGCAAATGACTATAGAAGCAGCTAAAAAGATAGCCAAAGAACACGACATAGAAGTCAAAGATCATTTTAAAGTTGGACACATCATCAACGCTTTCTTTGAAAAGTATGTTGAAGAAACAATAATTGAGCCAACCTTTATATATGGCCATCCAATCGAAATTAGTCCTTTAGCTAAAAAAAGCAAAGACGAAAGATTTACTGAAAGATTTGAATTATTTATCTGTGGTGATGAGTATGGCAATGCTTTTAGCGAATTAAATGATCCAATTGACCAAAGAGAAAGATTTGAAAATCAAATACTTGAAAAAAATCTTGGGAATGATGAAGCTAACGAAATGGATGAAGATTATGTTGAAGCTTTAGAATATGGAATGCCACCTACAGGTGGAATTGGATTGGGAATTGATAGAATAGTCATGTTAATCACGGGAGCAGAAAGCATTAGAGAAGTTATTTTGTTCCCACATATGAAAGAAAAGAGATAGGAGAAAAATATGAAAAACAAAAAATTATGGACAATTTTTTTAATTACAATTGGAGTTATCTTCTTATTAACTTGGATAATTCCATCGACAATAACTAATGAAAGCGGAGCTTTAGTTATAGACAAAATTAATCCGGTTGGAATTTGGGATTTATTTTACTATTTTTCATTGCAAATAGCTTGGTTTTTCCCAACAGCTTTATTTTTAATTTTCACAGCTATGTTTTATGGAGTTATCAATAAAACAGGAGCGCTTCGCTATTTAACAGAAAAAATAACAGGTGTTATTAAGAATAAAGAAAAGCTATTTATCATTTTATTATCAACATTTATTATTTTGTTAACAAGTTTAACAGGTATGAGTTTTGTACTAATGTTCTTTTTACCATTTTTAATGGCGATATTACTAAATGCAGGATTTAGTAAAGTGATTTCATTAATATCAATAATTGGTTCAATATTATTAGGATATATTGGTAGTTTCTATGCTACAAATTTATATACAGTAATAGCATCTTATGTTGATCCAGGTATTGCTTATGGAGTTTACAAATTAGCTTTAGTAATACTAGGTATGTTAGTAATGGGATTATTTTTACATTTCAATGCTAAATTATTAAAAGGCAAAGAAAAAGAAGAAATAGATGAATCAATTTTATTTATCGAAAAAATTCCCGGTAAAAAGAAAATTATATTGTGGCCTATAATTACTGTCTTTAGTGTAATTCTAGGTATGTTTATTTTAGGAATAACACCTTGGGCAGAAATGTACAAATTAGACATTTTCGCTAATCTACACAAGTTTATTATTGAATTTAAACTATTTGGTTTTCCAATTTTCAAGAGCCTATTTGGAATTACAATTATTGAATTAGGAACTTGGACATTAACTGAAGCAACGATATTAATATCAATGGCTACAGTGTTAATAAGCTTAATTTACAAAGTAAAATGGGAAGAAGTGTATGAAGGAATTATATCAGGTATCAAAAAATTCTTACCAACAATTTTATTTGTAGCATTATCAAGCATGGCATTTACATTTTTATCTCAAACAGGAATTTTAACAACAATTATTAATTTCTTTATGGGATTAACAAAAGGATTCAATTTATTTACATATTCTTTTGTTTCATTCTTTGGAGCATCATTTGTAAATGAAACATTTATTACTAATTATGTGACTGGAGCAGCAAACACTGCGTTAAAGGGAGCAACAGACTTACCTTTATTAGTGTTTGTTCAACAAACAATGTTTGGTTTAGCTATGTTAATAGCACCAGTTAGCATCTACTTATTGACAGGTTTATCATATTTCGAAGTAGAATATTCTAAATGGTTAAAACACATTTGGAAAATTTTATTGGCAATGTTAGTAGTAGTTATGATTACATTATATATATTGATGTTATTGTAAAAAACGAAAGATTCGCAAGAATCTTTTTTTTTGATTTAAAAACAACTATATTATTGCAAAAACAAATAAATAATGATATTCTTATAATAGGAGGAAGAATAAATGGAAACATTACTAAATGATATACTAGTTTTCTTAGAAGATAATTATGTATATGTTGTTGGGGTTGGAATTGCAATAGTTTTAATTTTAATTGGTTTTTTAGTTAGTAGAAAAAAAGGAAATAAAAATACTAAAATAAAAGAAAGTAATTATAATAAGGAAAGTATGGGATTAGAAACAAACAAATCTTTTGAAACAAATAGTATTAATCCTATTGATATAGCATCAATGAATAATCAAGTTAATGATTTTACTACAAACTCTTCTTTTGAGACAAATAGTATGAATGGTTCTTCATATACAGAACCAGTACAAGAAACAGAATTCAAACCATTTGGATTCGAAGAACCGGTTGAACAACCAAAAGTAGTTGAACCAGTACAAGAAGCAGAGTTCAAACCATTTGCATTTGAACAACCAGTTGAACAACCAAAAGTAGTTGAACCAGTACAAGAAACAGAATTCAAACCATTTGGATTCGAAGAACCAGTTGAACAACCAAAAGTAGTTGAACCAGTACAAGAAACAGAATTCAAACC
>CAYWQQ010000001.1:0-5789 GCA_964461005.1 uncultured Muribaculaceae bacterium | reverse complement strand
GTTGAACAACCAAAAGTAGTTGAACCAGTACAAGAAACAGAATTCAAACCATTTGCATTTGAACAACCAGTTGAACAACCAAAAGTAGTTGAACCAGTACAAGAAACAGAATTCAAACCATTTGGATTCGAAGAACCAGTTGAACAACCAGTAGAAGATTTGGAAAAAACGATTGTTTTATCTGAACCTGTTTCAACTGAAGAAAAACAAGATTTAAGTTATATTCAAGATAAAAAACTTGATATACCTTATTCTAATCCATCTGATTTAGATTCAGAGGATGAAATAGAAACAATTTAAAAGTTCGTTAAGAACTTTTTTATTTTAATAAAAATTATTTTTATGATATAATTTAGTAAGATAGACATATTGGAGGAAAGAAAATGACATTAGATTTTATATTTTCCACTTTTACTAAACTTATTGATGTGGCAATTGTATGGCTATTTTTATATTTTATACTAAAAAATATTAGAAATAACGTAAAAATGAGTTTATTATTTAAAGGTATTTTATTTATAATATTAATTAAAATAATTAGTAATCTTTTAGGTTTGACAACAATTGGATTATTATTAGAATATGTAATAATGTGGGGGCCTTTAGCTCTTATAATTATTTTCCAACCAGAAATAAGAGGAGTATTAGAACAAATAGGCAAAACTCAACTTTTAGGCAGACATAAAGTGTTAAGTGTTGGAGAAAGAGAAAGAATTGTTAGTGAGATAACTAATGCAGTTGATTATTTAAAGAAAGAAAAAATTGGAGCATTAATAGTTTTAGAAAGAGATGTTAGTTTAAGAGACTATATTGAAAGATCCAAAAAAATATATGGAGATATCACTAGTGAATTATTGATTTCTATATTTTTCCCAGATAATCCTCTTCACGATGGTGGAGTTATTATTCAAGGTGAAAAAATCAGTTGTGCTGGTGCGGTTTTTCCAACTAGTATTGATATGAAAGTTGTTAAAAGACTAGGGACAAGACACAGAGCAGCATTAGGAATTAGTGAAGAAAGTGATTGCATTTCAATCGTTGTTTCAGAAGAAACCGGAAGAATTTCAATCGCTATTGGTGGGGATTTAAGTTATAATTTGACAATTGATGATTTCAGAGAAATATTATTAGAAGAATTGAAACCAAAAAATGAAATAATGACTGAAGAAGAGACCGAGGTGGAAAAAAATGAAAATGAGCAATAGAATTAAGTATTTTTTTCTAGGTCTATTTAAGAGAATTGATAAGTATATAATAGTACCTATCACTAAATTATTTATATCAATAAAAAAATTATTTGTTAAAGATAATAGAAGTTTTGAAAAACTAATTAATAAAAAGAGTAGTTTATTAATAATTAGTTTGGTTTTATCATTAATTATATTTATTCTTGTAGATACAGAGTCAATTTCTATTCAAGAAACAAATGCTGAAGTATTATATAATCAACAGGTGGTTGTTAATTATAACGAAGAAGCCTA
Organism: uncultured Muribaculaceae bacterium; assembly: GCA_964461005.1. Lineage (GTDB taxonomy): Bacteria > Bacillota_I > Bacilli_A > RF39 > UBA660 > JAAZBI01. The sequence goes on along the minus strand of CAYWQQ010000001.1, from coordinate 4,308 downwards.
TGTTTTAGATGGTGTACCCGAAAAGGTAGATATAACACTAATTGGAAGAAGTTCGGATCTTTATTTAGCAAAACAGATTGCATCAAATGAAGTTACACTTGATTTGACCGGATTAAAACCTGGGACTCATAAAGTCAATTTAAAATATACAAAAGCATTAGAGACAATTACATATAAGTTAGATCCCTCAGTAGTTACTATAACAATATACCCAAAAGTTTCTGAAGCTAGAACAATTAGCTATGATGTTTTAAATAGTGAAAAATTAGATTCTAAACTATTAATATCTGAAGTTAGTATAGATAGAGATGAGGTAATTGTAAAAGGATCACAATCATTAATTGACAAGGTGTCATCTGTGAAAGCTTTAGTTGATGTAGACAATATTATTGATCCAACAGTTGGCAATAAAGAAGTTAATGATTTACCTTTGGTAGCTTATGATCAAAAAGGTCAACTAGTTAATATAGAAATTGTTCCTTCAAAAGTAAATGCTAAAGTTACAATAGCATCTCCAAAAAAGGAAGTACCTTTGGTTTTTGTTCCAAAAGGAGAATTAAGTTTTGGCAAAGCCATTGAAAATTTTGATTCTAATCTTAATCAGATAACAATATATGGCCCTGAAGATATTTTGAAAAAGATTAACAATATAGAAATACCTCTAGATGTTGAAGGGTTGAAAGAAAATAAAACTTTTAATTTGACAATAAAAAAACCATTAGGGGTTAAATATATAACTGAAAACGTTGTTAATGTTAATTTGGTTTTAGGAGACGAAATTTACAAAGAATTTTCTAACATTAGTATAAGTGGAGAAAATTTAGCAGCCAATTTAGTGCCTAATATTAAGAATCTTGATGAAAGAACAGTAACAGTTATAGTAAAGGGAGTAGAGTCTGTAATTAACAATATTGATCCCGCATCTATAAAAGCATATGTAGATTTAAAAGGTTATCAAAAAGGCACCTATGATGTAGATATTCAAATAGAAAAAGTAGATTTGCGATTAAATTACATGCCAAAAACAAAAAAAGTAACAATTACAATAACAGAGAAGTAATTATTACTTCTTTTTTGTTATAAAATAAGGTTTTTTAATTGACAAAATTTTTATTATTTAGTAGTATTGTTATTGGTACATTGTTAATCCCATATTTGTAAATAGAATTTACAAAAAAATGGAAGGAGAAAAATATGAATACAACGTTTATGCAAAGAAAAGAAGACATAGTTCGTAAATGGTATGTAATCGATGCTGAAGGTGTTAATCTAGGTAGATTAGCTACCAAAGTAGCTTCAGTATTAAGAGGTAAACATAAAGCAATTTATACACCTCATATTGATTGCGGTGACTATGTAATCGTTATTAATTCATCAAAAGTAAATTTGACTGGTCAAAAATTAGATCAAAAAATTTATTACAACCACAGTCGTTATCCGGGCGGCTTAAGAGAAAGAACAGCTAGAGTTATGAGAGATAAATATTCTAACGAGATGATTGAAAGAGCAGTAAAAGGTATGTTACCTAATGGTAGATTAGGAAGACAAATGTATAAAAAATTATTTGTTTATGAAAAAGCAGAACATCAAAATATTGCTCAAACACCAACAGTATTAGAAGTTAAATAAGGAGTGAAAATATGGTAGATAAAAAATGTTATATAGGAACAGGACACCGTAAAACTTCTGTAGCAAAAGTAAAAATGACTTTAGGCAAAGGAAACATAATTGTTAATGGAAAAGATGTTAGCGAATATATGCCTTTCCCTACACTTGTTATGGATTTAAAACAACCTTTAGTAGCAGTTGATATGGAAAATAAATTTGATATCGAAGTTGATACTTTTGGTGGTGGATTTTCTGGTCAAACAGGAGCAATAAGATTAGGAATTACTAAAGCTTTATTAGAGTTTGATGAACCAAATAAAGACAAAGAAGATTCTTATCGTAAAAAATTAAAAGTTCTTGGCTTTATTACGAGAGATCCTCGTAAAAAAGAAAGAAAGAAATATGGGCTTAAAAAAGCAAGAAAAGCTCCACAATTTTCAAAAAGATAATATTAAAAAAGCACTTTATTGTGCTTTTTTTGTTTGATTAATTATGTTATACTTTATAATAGGTGATAGAACATGCAAGGAAAGAAAGTTTTCAAAACCTTAGATGAACAAATTGAAATTTTAAAAGAAAAGGGCTTAATTATAGAAAACGAAGAGCTAACTAAAGAGATAATTTTGAGGGAAAACTATTTCTTTCTTAGTGGGTATCGAAATATATTTTTAAAATCACAATCTGATAAAACTTTTTTGCCTGGCACTACTTTCAGAGAATTATATGCTTTATTTGTGTTTGACCGTAACATTAGAAACATTTTTTTCAAGAATATATTAGTTGTAGAAAATAATTTAAAATCTTTATTTAGCTATCAACTTTCTAGACAATATGGAGTAAAAGAAAAAGATTATTTAAATGAAAGTAATTTTGCTGAGGACGATTCTCGCCGTAGACAAGTAAGAGATGTAATAGGTAAAATGAAAAGACAAATCAAAGTAAATGGTAATCAACATGCCGCTACAATGCATTATATTAACAAATATGGTTATATTCCAATGTGGGTTTTAGTTAAAGTCTTATCTTTTGGAATAATTAGTGAATTTTATAATATTTTAAAAGTTGAAGATAAATTAGCAATTGCAGAATTTTATAATTTAGAAATAAATGCTTTTTCAATCTTTTTAAGTGTTTTAGCTAATTACCGTAATGTTTGTGCTCATGAAGATATTTTGTTTGATAATAGAACGCAAATGAAGATATTAGATAATATTTATCACGTAAAATTAAATATTCCTAATGAGGATGAAGAATATATTTATGGTAAAAACGATTTGTTTGCATTGGTAATTATTTTAAAATATATGCTTAGAGATGATGAATTCAGACATTTAATTTATGAAATAGATTATGAAATAGCTTTATTAGATGGAAAAGTAGATATAATACCAGTAGAAAAGATTTTAAATAGGATCGGTTTTCCTAATAATTGGCGACAAATAATAGAATTATAGGTGAATAAATGAGAAAAAAAGTAATTATTTTAGTTTTACTAATTATTTCTTTTGTATTAGGTTTAACAACTATGTTTTTCTTTACTAATATGAAAGAAAAAGACAGTCCTAAAACAACAATTTATAAAATAGAAGAAGCAGGAACAAAAGCTGTAGCGAAAGCATATGATTCTGTCGTTGTAGTCGTTACATACGATAATGATAGACAAAAATCAAATGGGACTGGCTTCGTATATAAAAAAACAGAAACAGAAGCATATATTATGACAAATTATCATGTAGTAGAACAAACTGATCAAATAAAAATTATTTTTAACAACAATGAAAATGTTCCTGGTACATTGTTAGGGTATGATGAAGTTGGCGATATTGCTGTCATAAAAATTTCCTCTAAATCGTTTGTTAAAGCGATAGAAATAGGGGACACAAAAAATTTAGAAATAGGTAATACTGTTTATGCTATTGGATCTCCACTTAGCTCTGATTATAGTGGTACAACAACAATGGGCTGTGTTTCCGCTAAGGATAGAATGATATCATATCCATTAGAAAACAAGGCATACAAAGCTGTTTTAAAGGTAATTCAAACTGATGCCGCTATTAATCCTGGAAATAGTGGAGGACCTTTAATTGATTTATCAGGACATGTTGTAGGAATTACTTCATCAAAATTAATGGATAGCAGTATTGAAGGGATAGGGTTTGCTATTCCAATTGAAGATGCATTTAAGAGAATTGACAAATTAGAAAAAGGCGAACAAATTAAAAGACCATATTTAGGTATTTCTTCAGTTGATATTATTGATAAATATATATTATTGTTAAATAACATTAGTTTGTCAGAAGAAATAACATATGGTTCAGTTGTTTTAAATGTTAGTTCTAATTCTGCAGCTTTTAATAGCGGTTTAAAAAAAGGTGATGTTATTATTAGTGTTAATGATAAAAAAATCAAAAACACTTTGGAATTAAAATATGAAGTATATTCGTATGAAAATAATGACAAAATAAAAGTGGAGTATTATCGTGGAAAAGAACTTAAAGAAACTACAATTCAGTTAATTCCACATGATTGACAATATTTTTCTAAAATGATATTATTTTAATAGCTTTTAGCTATTAAATGCAGATGTGGTTCAATGGTAGAATGCCACCTTGCCAAGGTGGAGACGCGGGTCCGATTCCCGTCATTTGCTCCAAAATGTATTAAACGGATTCTATAAGAGTCTGTTTTTTTTCGTTATAA